>NZ_RCOD01000007.1:39470-63187 GCF_004307505.1 Pseudomonas sp. Sample_11 | reverse complement strand
TCGTCAAGATTAAATTCCGAAACCCCAATTGCGAAAGCAGTTGGGGTTTTGTTTTAGTAGAAGTTCCTGTTTTTGCTGGCTTGTTACCGTGTTGACGGGCCAGATAAAGAATTTCTTGACGACCATAGAACATTGGAACCACCTGATCCCATCCCGAACTCAGCAGTGAAACGATGTATCGCCGATGGTAGTGTGGGGTTTCCCCATGTGAGAGTAGGTCATCGTCAAGATTGAATTCCGAAACCCCTGTCTGCTAACGCAGACAGGGGTTTTGTCATTTAAGCGTGTACGAAAGATCAGGCCGTTCTGCGACTCTTGCTGCTGCGTCTTGCCTGCCACTTGCGCCACCAGATATAAACTCCCGTCCCTGATAACCCCGCAATCAACACACCCAGTACCGCGATCATTACCTGCCCTGTCACCCCGATGATCCGTCCCCCATGTATCGGCAACTGGAGTCGATAGAACTGCTCTCCGAGCGTGCCCTGTCCCGCGATCTCCTGTCCCAATAATCGGCCATCGGTACCGTGAAAGAACAACCAGGATTTTCCATGGGCGTCCGTATCGTGCTGTCCAAATCCTGCGCCGTAGAAGTTGTACTCAAAGCTGTAATACAACTCGCCGATTGCCGCCGTCAGTCCTAATCGTTTCCCTTCCTGCAATGCCCTTTCGTACGCCTGTTGATAACTCAACTGTGTCGTCCCCAGTTGATTGGCGGGCATTCGTCCTCTGGCTTCATAAACGCTCGGCTCGATGGGCGAAAACAACGAAACTGCAGGCTTGAACACTTGGCTCGGCAAGTTCATCGCCACGCTGCTGACGGCGATCGGTAACAGCAGTAGCCACAACCACAATCCTCCGGCGCGATGCAGGTCGAAGTTCAAGCGGTAGGCATGCCCGCCTTTGACCTTCCATGCAGTAGCCCACTTCTTCCAGAATGGCTTGCCACGCGGCAAGGTCAGCCACAATGCGACAAAACAGTCGATCACCCACGCGATGGCCACCAAGCCCATCAACAGCAGTCCCCAGTTACCGGGCAATGTCAGGTTGTAGTGAAACTCCAGAATGAACGGGATGAAGTTCTCCCGCTGAAAACAGCATTCACCCCAGTAGCGCGCGCCTTTTTGCTCCGCGCTGACCGGGTCCAGATAGAAAACCTGATTGCGCTCATCAAACGGCTGGCCCGTCGCCGGATCCTTACGGGGAACGGCCGCCAGCAGCGCCGTATGCCCCGTCTCATGGGGATACTCCATGTACCAGACTTGCAGTTTCGGATGCGCTGTCTGCACTGCATCTACCAACGCGCCCGGCGACAAGCGCTCACCCACTGACGTCGCCTCGTAAAACTGCGGATTCAGCCACTCGTCCAGTTCGTGATTGAACGCCAGCACACTGCCGGTCAGCCCGGCCAACAATAAAAACACCGCAGTGGCCAAGCCAATGTACCGATGCAACAAAACCAGAAACGCACGCATACAAAACACCCCGAAGAAACGACAAAGCCAGCCCCTGACAGCAGGGGCTGGCTTTTTTACGCACAGGACATAGCTTTAGAACTGATAGCTGACGGTCGCCGCTACGTTGCGTTCTTCGCCCATGTAGCAGAAGTTCAGACTGGCGCAGGACGCGACATAGGATTCATTGGTCAGGTTGTTCGCGTTGAGCCGAACATCAACACCCTTCAAACCAATCTTGCCCAGGTCATAACCAATCGAGGCATCGAACAGCGTGTAAGACGGCACCTTCATCGTGTTCTCCGCATCGGCCCAGCTGTAGCCGACGTAGCGCACCCCACCACCCAAGCGCAGCCCATCAAGTGCGGCGCTGTCGAACTTGTAGTCAGCCCACAGCGAGGCCATGTGGCGCGGCGCTTGAGTTGGCGAGTTGCCCTTGTTCTCGATGACATCGGTCGGCGTGCTCAAGGTGCTGATCATCGATTTGGAATACTCGATATCAGTGAAGGTGTAACTGCCGAGTACTTTGAAGTTATCGGTCAGTTGCATATGCGCTTCCAGTTCCAGACCTTGCGAGCGTACGGCGCCGACCGCGCGATAGAAGTTCTCCTGCGGTAGTTTGGTCGCGAGGTTTTCCTGATCGATGCGAAACAGCGAGGCGGTAAACAGGTTGTCAGTGCCCGGCGGCTGATACTTCAAGCCGACTTCCCACTGCGTGCCATCGGTGGGGGCCAGTGGATTGCCGGCGCTGTCGGCATAGGAGTTCGGGTTAAACGACTCGGAGTAGCTGATGTATGGCGCCAGACCGTTATCAAACAGATATAAAGCGCCGGCACGCCCAGTGAGTTTCGTGCGCCGATCATTGATCTCTGTACCCACCGGCCGCTCCGCTTCGGCGATACGGTTTTCATCGGATGTCTCGACCCAGTCCTGACGCAGGCCCAGCGAGAAGCGCCATTTGTCCATCTCGATCAGGTCTTGCAGATACACACCGGTCTGTTCGAGGCGCCGCAGATAGCTGGTGTCGCCGTACATCTCGATCGCCGAGTTACCGTACACCGGATTGAACGCATTGATTGGCGCGAGGCCACCGCTGGTCCAGTCGACCACGGTTTTGCGCCGTTGATAATCCGCGCCCATCAGGACTGTGTGCTTGGTCGCGCCGGTGAAGAATTCGGCCTGCAGCATGTTGTCGACGATGAACGCATGCAGGCGCTCATCACCGCCGGTGTAATAGCGGTTCAGTTCATTGCTGGTCGGGGTGGTCCAGCCATAGGCGTAGACCTGATCCATGTTCACTTTGGAATCGAGATAGCGGAAGTTCTGCCGCGCGGTGAAGACATCGTTGAAGCGATGTTCGAACTGATAGCCGAACGACTGCTGGTCACGAGAGTAGCCGTCGATCCCCGGTTCGCCCTCGAAGAAGCGCGGCGAGATGCGCTCGCCATTGCGCTGATGGATCGTGCCGTCCGCCGGAACGCCGCCGTGGTAACCACCGTCCGGATCGTGTTGCAGATAGGCCTGCAGGGTCAGCGAGGTGTCTTCGCTGAAATCGATGCTCAGCGTCGGCGCGAGGGCGAAGCGTTTTTCCTTGTTGTGATCGAACTGCGTGTCGGACTGATCGCTCAATCCGGTCAGACGATAGGCAATGCGCTTGTCGTCATCGACCGGACCGCTGAAGTCAAACCCAACCCCACGCTGGCCTTGCGTCCCCACTGTGGCCTGCACCTGATGATAAGCCTCGTACAACGGCTTTTTGCTGGTCAGCGCGACCAGACCGCCGGGCGAGCTACGGCCGTACAGCACGGACGACGGGCCTTTGAGAATGTCCACACGCTCAAGGAAATACGGATCGACCTGCATGGTGCTGTAGGTGCCGCTGTCGCCCATCGACTTGAGGCCGTCGAGGTAGATGTTGTCCACCGAGCCGTCGTTGAAACCGCGCATCGCCACGTAGTCGTAACGATGGGTGGCGCCATACGGGTTGGTCAGCACGCCCGGGGCGTAACGCATCGCTTGCGAGACGGTTTGCGAGCCTTGGTCATCCATTTGCTCACGCGTCACCACCGATACGCTTTGCGAGGTCTCTAGCAGGGCGGTACTGGTCTTGGTGGCGATCTGGCTGTGCGTGGCGTTGTAGCCGGCCATGCTGCCCAGCGCGTTGCCGAGGGCGAAGCCTTTGATGTCGGTGGTCGGCAAGGCCAGTGCTTCGCTTTCAGCCAGCGGGCGCAGAATGTAGCTGCTGCCGTCCTGGCTGACGGCTTCCAGCCCTGAGCCACCGAGCAAATGGCTCAAGGCCTGGTCGGTCGAATATTCACCCTGCACGCCGGGAGATTGCTGACCTTGGGTCTGTTGCGGCGTCATCGCCAGGGTGATACCGGCCTGCCGGGCAAACTGATTCAACGCCTCGCCCAATGGCCCGGCAGCAATGTTGTAGCGGTGGCTGATCTCGGTGCCGGTGTTGGCGGCCAGACTCAGGCTCGGTAATACGCTGACGCCCAGCGCGGTGGTCAGCAGTGCCGCCCGAACCGCATGGCGCAGTAGTGTCGATTCTGCAGTGAAATTCAGAGGGTTCTTACAAGTGGCGCGGACAGTCATTGTGGATTTCCGTAGGCAGTCGCGAGGGCTGAGTTGAAGTGCTTACTGACTAAGCCGGACTGCCTGGAAAAACCCGCCAAAAATAATCACACCGCACGTTCCAGGGTCACCCACCAGCGGGTGCGATAACGCAATTGCACCGGCAGCGTCTGCGGCAGGACCGCCAGCAGCCTGTCGGTGTCCTCCAGACGGAACACCCCAGAAAGGCGCAGGTCTGCGATCTCCGCCGAACAATTGAGATAACCCGGGCGATAACGGCCGACTTCAGCGAGGAAGTCACCCAGCCGCATATTGCGCGTGACAATCAAACCGTCGAGCCAGGCGCCCGCATCCATATCCGGCGTCGGCGCTGCACGCAAACCGCTTTGATCGACCAGAAAACTCTGCCCGGCGAGTGCTTCGAGGGAATGACCGCCAGCGCGAACCAACACTCGGCCACGGGTAACGCTGAGCCGCGTGCACTGTTCTTCCTGACGCAAAATGAAACGCGCATCGACCGGCGCATAACTGCCGTGGCGATTCTGTATGCGCAGCGGTCGATCGGCCGCCGCGCCTTCGTCAGCGCCGCCGCAGGTAACGATGATCTCGCCACGGGTCAGTTTGATCAGGCGCTGCTGCGCGGTGTAATCCAGGTCTACGGCGCTGGCGGTGTTGAGTTCGATCCGCGTACCGTCGGGCAACTGGAAACCGCGCCGTTCGCCGGTCGCCGTCGCGTAGTCGGCACTCCATTGCTGCCAGGCGGCGCTGTCCTTGGCCAGCCACGCGGCGGAGCCCATCAACAGCGCGCCCGACAACAACTTCAAGGCCTGGCGTCGGCCCAGCCCCTGCGCACTGTTTTCCAAGGTGTTGAAAGCGACCTGCGCACCCGGCACGGCGCGCAGACTGGAGCTCAATTCGGCTTGCAGCGACTGCACCCGCTGCCAGGCGATTTCATGTTCGTGATGCTCGGCGCGCCACTGCTCGCATTGGCGAGTCAGCCGCGAATTGCCGTGGTTGTTGCGCAGCCGCAGTAGCCAGTGAATCGCTTGCTTGACCACGTGTTGGCGCGGTTCGACGCGGCGAGCGAGTGAGAGGTTATCCACAGGCATCAGTTTTCATACCGCAACACATAGCAGTGATACAGCGCATCGGCGACGTAGCGTTCCACAGAACGTACCGATACGCCCAACTGCTCGGCGATCTGTTTATGAGTCAAACCTTCGCACTGCGCCAGGAGAAACGCCTGACGCACTTTCGGCTTAAGTCCTTCGAGCATGCGCGCAATGCTTTCCAGCAGTTCCAGCACCAACGCGCGCGATTCGGCGTCAGGTACTTCGCCTTCAGGCAAGTGAGCAATGGTCTCCAGATAGGCCCGCTCGATTTCCTCGCGGCGCCAATGATCGATCACCAGACCGCGCGCGATGGTTCGCAAGAAAGCTCGGGGCGCTTTCAGTTCGAGGCGTTCGGTACGTTGCAGCAGGCGCAGGAAAGTGTCCTGAGCCAGATCGGCGGCATCCGCTGCATTGCCCAACCGTGCGCGCAGCCAGGCATTGAGCCAGCCGTGATGACTCCCGTAAAGCGTCTGTACGACCAACTCAGGTGAAGACATGACCACGCCAGCCCGAACGTCACAAATGATAATTAGTCGCATTGTCATCAAGGGTTACAGATTTTGCAACTGTCGCGCCCATGTCGATGCGAAAAATTCCCTCGCAGCCGCTCTGGCACGCCGTTCGGCGGGAATCCTGCACAAACCCCGTCCATTTCTCACGCGCCGCTAAGATTTCTCCGCCGCTGGCCGACAGACTGGTGAGAAATGCGTGCACCAAAGTAGAGCGGCCAGAAGAACGCTGCCTGCGCCGTACATGGAATGTTGCATCCGGAAACGCACCCCCACTTTTGGCATAAGAAGTCCCATGAAATGAATCTCAAGTTCAGCCATAAAATCCTCCTGGCCGCTTCGGGCGTCGTGGTCCTGGCGTTCGCGTTGTTCACGCTCTACAACGATTATCTGCAGCGAAACACCATTCGCCAGAACCTGCAGTCTTCCGTGCAACAGGCCGGTGACCTGACCGCCAGCAGCGTGCAGAACTGGATGAGCGGGCGCATTCTGGTGCTGGAAAACCTCGCGCAGAACGTTGCCCATCAAGGCAAAAATGCCGATTTTCCTGGCCTCGTCGATCAGCCGGCCTTCACGTCGAACTTCCAGTTCACTTACGTCGGCCAGGCCAACGGTGTCTTCACCCAGCGCCCCGATGCGAAGATGCCGGACGGCTATGATCCGCGTCAGCGGCCTTGGTACAAGCAGGCCGTGGCCGCCGATAAAACCATGCTGACCCCGCCGTACATGGCGGCCGTCGGCGGTTTGGTGGTGACCATCGCCATGCCGGTGAAAAAGGACGGTGAATTGCTCGGTGTGGTCGGCGGTGACCTGAGCCTGGAAACCTTGGTGAAGATCATCAACTCGGTGGACTTCGGTGGCCTCGGCCATGCGTTTCTGGTCAGTGCCGACGGTCAGGTGATCGTCAGCCCGGACAAAGATCAGGTAATGAAAAACCTCAAGGACATCTACCCGAACACCAGCGTGCGCATCGAGAAGGGCAACCAGAACGTGGTGCTCAACGGCCAGGAACGCATTCTCTCGTTCACCCCGGTCAGCGATCTGCCGAATGCGCAGTGGTACATCGGTCTGTCGATCGATCGCGACAAGGCCTACGCCGCACTCAGCCAATTCCGCACCTCGGCGTTGATCGCCATGTTTGTCGCGGTCGCGGCGATTGCGTTGCTGTTGAGCCTGTTGATCAATGTGTTGATGCGTCCGCTGACCACTATGGGCCGCGCGATGAAAGACATCGCCCAGGGCGAGGGCGATCTGACCCGGCGTCTGGTGGTCGAGAGCAAAGACGAGTTCGGTGAACTGGGCAGCGCGTTCAACCAGTTCGTTGAACGGATTCACGCATCGATTTCCGAAGTGTCGTCGGCGACCCGTCACGTACATGACCTGTCGCAACGGGTGATGGCTTCGTCCAACGCTTCGATCGTCGGTTCCGACGAGCAAAGTGCGCGCACCAACAGCGTCGCGGCGGCGATCAATCAGCTGGGCGCGGCCACTCAGGAAATCGCGCGCAACGCGGCGGATGCTTCGCAACACGCCAGTGGCGCTTCCGAGCAAGCCGACGACGGTCGTCAGGTGGTCGAGCAAACCATTCAGGCGATGACCGAGTTGTCGCAGAAGATCAGCCTGTCGTGCACGCAGATCGAAACCCTGAACGCCAGCACCGACAACATCGGCCACATCCTCGATGTGATTAAAGGCATCTCGCAGCAGACCAACCTGCTGGCGCTCAACGCTGCTATCGAAGCCGCGCGTGCCGGTGAAGCCGGGCGCGGTTTTGCCGTGGTTGCCGATGAGGTGCGCAACCTTGCGCATCGCACCCAGGAATCGGCGGAAGAGATCCACAAGATGATTACCTCGCTGCAGGTCGGTTCGCGCGAAGCGGTGAGCACCATGAACGCCAGCCAGGCGTCCAGCGAGCAGAGCGTGGAAGTGGCGAATCAGGCCGGTCTGCGCCTGGTCAGCGTGACCCAGCGCATCGGCGAAATCGACGGCATGAACCAATCGGTTGCAGCGGCGACTGAAGAGCAGACGGCGGTGGTGGAAACGCTGAACGTCGACGTCAACCAGATCAACCTGTTGAACCAGCAGAGCGTGGCCAACCTCAACGAAACGTTGAAGGATTGTGATGCGTTGTCGCAGCAGGCGAACCGGTTGAAGCAGTTGGTCGACAGTTTCAAGATCTGATTCACAGATCGCAGACCGCGTTATCGTTCTTCGCGAGCAGGCTCGCTCCCACAGGGAAATGCATTCCAAATGTGGGAGCGAGCCTGCTCGCGAAAGCGGTCTGACGATCACCGCAAAGCCTAAGCCTTAGACAAACAGCTTTAGCACATTGCCCATCGCATCATCGGCAAACCCCTGCACGAAATCCCTGAACCCCGGCAATGCTTCATCCCCACCCGCAGCCGGTTCGGCAATGATCGTCCAGGTCGCTCGCGACTTCCCTGCGCTCAGCGATTCCACTTGCATCGCCGCCCACAGATTCCCCACTCCCAACGTGTTGTAGATCGTCGTCCAGGTCATGCGCCGCGCCTGTTCATCGCGCGAGTTGAGTTGTTCGACCACGACGTTGCCGTCCTTGAAGACTTTCTTGCGCAGCGAAGACACGCCTTCGCCGGTCATTTCGGTGTGCGACAGCGCTGGAATGAATCGTTCGAAGCCAGCGAAATCGCCAACGATCGCCCAGACTTGTGCCGCGTCCCCCGGCACTTCCACCGACGACACAACGTGGCAGCCTTGCGGGTTTTTGATCAGGGTGTCGGGTTGCAGATTGCTCATGGTGTTGCTCCTTGTTGATGAGTCAGATGAAGTTGATTTCTTTCAGGTAGTCGCAGCCGCGACGCAGCAGCGCCGGGGATTTCTGTGGGTAGTGCGCGCCCATCTGCTGCACGCCGGCCTCGGCGTTGGCGTGGCCGATCAGCGAGATGTCGCCGATGTCTTCTTCGAAACCATTGAGGTAGAAACCGAGCACGCCGAACAGCGCGTTGTCGGCGTCGACCCGGTTCAGTTGCTGCTGCCAGTCGGCGACGCTGACCAGCGCAAACTCGCTGCCGGTTTCGCGGAACGAAGCGACGTAGGCATCCCAGCTCAGCGGCTCGGGGTTGTGCAGATTGAACACCGCGCGCTCCGCTGAATAACGGCTGGCATGGAAGGCGATGAAGCGGGCGAGAAAGTCCACCGGCATCAGGTCGAAATTCAGCGCAAAGGCCGGCACCTGACCGAGCTGGATCGAGCCCTTGAGCATCAGCATCAAACGGTTTTTATGCGGCTGGCAAACGCCGCTGAGGCTGTTGAAACTGATGTTGCCAGGGCGATAAAGATTGACCCGTACACCGCGCTCGCGCGCCCGCTCAAGGATGCGTTCGCCGACCCACTTCGACAGGTTGTAGCCGTTGCGAATGTAGATCGGCGGCGTCGCGGCGGCGGGCAGTTCCAGCACTCGACCGGCGTCATCCACGGTGCTGGATGCCGACAGGGTCGAGACGAAGTTGAAGACCTTTTTGCGCTGCCCTTCGCACAGCTTCAGCAGGGCAAATATCGGCTCGACGTTATCCGCCGCCAGCGACTCGTAATCGAGTACGTGGTTGACGTTGGCGGCGTTGTGCACCAGTGCGCCGAACTCGCGGTCCAGGCGCTGATAATCCTCATCGCCCAGGCCCAGTTGCGGACGACTGATGTCCGCTGGATAGACCCGCACACGGCTGAGATCGAGGTGCTCCAGACGGTTTTCGCGCAGTGCCTGAGCGAAGCGTTGCGCCGCCGTTTGCCCGGCGCCGTCGCGCACCAGACAGGCCACTTCGCTGGCGCCCCAACCGAGCAGCGCTTCGACGATGTGCACGCCGACAAAACTGTTGGCACCGGTGACGATGACCTTGTGCACATCGCCCATGCGGCTGATCGGCAGCGGTTCGACATCCAGCGCGCGCTCGGCGTCGGCCATGGCCTGAGCGCTGAGCACGGTGCTGTCATCGCTGCCGCGCACCAGCGTCGCCAGTTTGCTGATCGTGGGCAGTTCGATGAAGCGATTGATCGAAATGCTTCGGCCGAATTCCTCACGCAAGCGCAGCAACATCCGCGACAGCAGAATCGAATGACCACCGAGATTGAAGAAGCTTTCGTCAGTGGAAATGTCGCTGGTCGGCAGCTCCAGCAATTCGGCCCAGACCTGAAGAAGCAGCGCTTCGTCAGCATTGGCCGGCAGGCATTTCGCAGCGCTGTCCTGCACCGTCACCGGCAATGCCAACAGCGCCTTGCGATCGACTTTGCCGTTACTGGCGAATGGCATCTGCGCCAGTTCGGTCCACGCTCCCGGTTGCATGTAGTCCGGCAGAAACTGCCGGGCGTGAGCCTTCAATGCGTCGCGGGCAGTCTCGGCCTGTGGCTGGGCGAAGAACGCCAGAATGCGCCGTTGATTGTCGATGACCACGGCGATCTGCCGATACATGCGGCTCTCGCGCAGGCAGCGTTCGATCTCTTCCGGCTCGACGCGAAAGCCACGGATTTTCACCTGATTGTCGCGCCGCCCGCACAGCTCGATACCGTGCTCGCCCCACTTGGCCATGTCGCCGCTGCGGTAGGCGCGCAGGGTTTCGCCGCCGGGCAGTGACAGGCTCAGATAACGCTCGGCGGTCTGCTGCGGATTGTTCAGGTAACCGAGGCAGACACCGGGGCCGACGATGAACAGCTCACCGACGGTTTGATCGGGCACCGGTTGCAGATCGTCGTCGAGAATCAGCACCCGACTGTTGGCGATCGGCCCTCCCAGCGTGCGGTTGCTGTCGCCCGGTTTGAGCTGGCGCGCGGTGATCAGCACGGTGGCTTCGGTCGGGCCATACAGGTTGTGCAGGGTGCCTTGACGGGTCAGTTGCTCGATGACGTACGGCTCGCAGACATCACCGCCGGTCATCACCTGAACGCCCTCCAGTTGTTCCAGCGGCAGGATGCTCAACAGCGCCGGTGGCAGGAAGGCGTGGGTCAGTTGCCGCCGGCGAATCAGCGCAATCAGCTGCAAAGGATCGCGGCGCTGGGTGTCGTCGGGCACGATCAGTTCCGCCCCTGCGAGCAGGCTGGGGAAGATGTCGATCAGTGACGAATCGAAGCTTAGCGAAGAGAACTGCAACACCCGGCTTCCGGCGTGCAACTGCACGTAGTCGGCGTACCACGCGGTGAAGTGGGCGAGATTGGCCTGGCTGAGCGGCACGCCTTTCGGATGCCCGGTGGTACCCGAGGTGTAGAGCGCCATGCACGGCGCATCAAGCTCCGGGCGGTGCTGCATCAGCGGCCGGTCGAGATCGGCGTTCGGCGCTTCGATGCCATTGACATCCAGCCCCGCTATCGACTCGCTGAGCGCCTGCTGTCCATCGTGAAGCAACAGCATCGCGCCGGCGTTTGCCAGGATGAATTGCTGACGCGGCAGTGGATGGCTCGGCTCCAGTGGCAAGTACACCGCGCCGCTGCCGAGAATCGCCAGAATCGAGGCGAACAGCGCCGGGCTTTTGCCTTGGCAGACACCGACCACCCACGGCTGCGGATGTTGCTCGAGCAAGGGCAGCAACCGCTGCTGGATCGCCCGGCTGTGGGCGTGCAATTGGCGGTAGCTGATGGACTGTCCGCCGAGGTGCAGCGCCGGTCGTTCCGCATGCTCGATCAGGCTTTGTTGCAGACGCTCGATCAGCGGGATTTGCGCCTGCTCCAGCAGCGCCGGATTTGCCGTGTCGTTGAGACGGTGGACATACGCCAGTTTGTCGAGAAACAGCAGATCTTCCAGCCGTTCGAAATCCGGCGCTTTGAGGGCCGGGGCATGCCTCAAATAATCGGCATCGCGGGAAAAGCGGCTGACCAGCAACGCCACTTCGTCGACCACATGGGCAAGCGCTCGTTGGCGTAGCGACTGACCGTTGCCGGACGGCTCATCGCCGATCGGCACACGGCTGATCAGCGACGAGCCGAGAAAGCACAGCAAGTCGAGGGTCGGCAGGCCGCCATGCTCTTGCGCGGCGACACCCAGGCGCAAGTGCAGATGCGGGATGGCGCAGAAGTCGCCGGCAGCGATAAAACCATCGTCGATGATCAGATCCACCGCCGCTTGAGTGGCGCCGCTGCGGGTCAGTGCATGGCCGTGCTGTTCGAGTTCCCGGGCCAGATCGGTCATGGCCTGGCCGGCGCCGGTGAGCAAAATGTCGAGACGTTTCATGTCGGCCTCCTCAAACCAGATAGTCGCGCAGGGCGTGCTGCACGCACGGTGTGTCGAGCAGCGAGCTGTTGTGGAAAAACCTGACGATGTTGCCCACCAGCGGGTGGTGGCGATTGATCGGGAAGGCCAGTCCGGCGATTTCTTCGCGCAGTGAATACCGCGTGGTTTCGCTGACCGGCAGCGCATCGATCAGGCGCAAATCGAAGGACTTCTGGATGTCGTTGGTCAGGTAATGGCCGATGAACACCGGCAGAATCTGCGCGATGGTTTCGCGGTCCGCGTCGCTGGCGGTGTGCCAATAGATGCGCACCATCCGCGCCCAGAAACTCGAGTGGCGACCCTCGTCGAGCAAGTGGTCGGCCATCAGGCCCTTGATCGACGGCTTGACCGAATCGTCGCGGGCGAACGCGGCGACATCACCGGTCACGGTGTTTTCGGCGATCGCCACGCAGATCAGTTCCACCGCGCTGCGCAGGTATTCCGGCGCCAGCGCAACAGCGGCGGGAATCGCCCGGCTCAGCTCGATTTCATCGGGCAATTGAATCGGCTCGATACCGGTCAGCGCGACCGTTTGCTGCATGAAATCCATGGCCACCAGCGCGTGGTAATCCTCATCGACCACCACGGTCATCGCGTCGTAGCGACAGGCGAACGGGAACGCCACGGCAAAGCGATTCTTGGCAATGCTGCGGGCGGTCTTGTCGACGATTTCCGTCTCGAAAATCACTACGTCGTTGATAAATTTGTACAACGTCTGCACCAGGGCGAAATCACGTTGCTGTGGGCATTCACGCAGGAACGTTTCGCTGAGCACCAGCGGCTGGCGGCTGAGCGGGTAGATCAGGCGCTGATCGTCTTCCAGCAGCCGCCGTGGACGGGTGCGGATGGTCGCGCGGCTTTCCCAGGCCTCGGCGAAAGATTGATAGTCGGCAGCGTTCATTGGGCCACCTCGGCAACTTCCACGCCCATGCTCAGGCGCAGCCCGTCCCACAAGGCGATGCGGCTTTCCACGGCGGCGATGGCGCTGGCGTAAACCTCGGCTGCGCGCTGCGGATCGCCATCGACCAGACGCTCCAGCAACTGCTCGGCGGCGGGGCCGTGATCTTCGGAATCGACTTCGATATGCCGTTGCAGGTAGTAACGGAAAGTCGGTGCCTGTTCGATGCCGATGCCCCAGTCATCGAGGATGCGCTGGAACATTGTCGGAATGACGCTCTCGCGACCATGCAGGAACGCGGCGGCAACACTGTGTCCCGGCGCCTCCAGGGCAATGCGCAAGGTATCGCGGACAAACTGCGCCGCCGCCGGGTCGACGTCGACGCTCTGCAACGCGACGTCATAACTCACGCCTTCCTGCTGCAGGGCGACAAAGCGCTCTACCGCCGTGGTGCTCGCGCCGACTTCGCGCATCGCATCCAGGTACAACTCGAAGTGGCTGTAGTGGCCGGCATCGAGGCGATCGTCCGATTCCTCGCCCAGCACGATCTCGTTGATCAACCGCGCCGCGTGGGGATCGCGCGGCGGCAACCAGGGTAAACGCGTGCAGGTCAGTTCCTGTTGCAGGCGCTTGGTCAGCGACATGAAGTCCCATACGGCAAATACATGGGTTTCCATGAAACGACGTAATACCGATAACGAAGTAATCTCGGCAAAGATCGGATGAATACTCAGTTCGGCTTTCTTCAGGGCGAGTTGCTGCTTAGTGGGCATCATGATGTCCTTTATCATTGATTGAAGTGCACGATTCTTTTCAGTTGCTGTAAGCGGTCGAGCAAGTTGGATAGCAAGTTGGTCGGGCAAATATTGATTGCGCTGTGGCGCCGTTGCGGCGCCACGGGTGCTGCGGTTGTTACGTGAGATATGCCGCGCTGAACGGCGACGTTCAAACCTGGCGAGAGAAAAACTAATACAGGGCAAATGCATTTAACAAGTTTATTTTCAATTATTTTAAGTTGGCTGTTTTTTGAATATGAGAGTTGCCGATAAAACTTTCAGATCAAGTTTTATTTGGGCGTAGTTACTCCTTTCGGCTAATAGCGGCCAAAATCGATAACAAGAGTGAATGCCTCACTCGAAGCAACTTTTAAACAAGGGGATTGATTGAATTCAAAGGGGGCGAAAGTTGGCCGGGACCGGCGCCATGACTTCCTGTTTCCCGTGACAAGGCTCCTTCCGTAGGTTCCTGTTGCGGGGACTGTGCCGTCAGGGCGGCGCGTCCCCGTTCTGTAGGGGTGGCGCTGGAAGAGTGCGGGTAAATTGCTGTCACGGCTATTACCGATTGGTCATCGGCGGGCAGCAGAAATGCGTCGGCAGGGCCGGGGCGGGCACCAGCGGGCACGCCGATCCGCTGCCAGAGCCGGCAGCAGAGCGGTCGCGAAGATTTGTAAGGGGATTATTCGACGTACGAGATATCAGCGTGCGGTGTGACGCTTCTGCGCGGCGGGAGTCGCCAGGTAGCGGGTGATGACCTCAACGCCACGGTTGAGGTGCTGCTCCAGCATTGCGAGCGAGCGCGGTATGTCCCGCTCGATTACGGCCTGAAGCATGGCGCGGTGGTCATCCTGGGACAGCTTGCCCAAGCCCATCGCTTCCAGATTGAACCGCAGAAAACGTTCTTCTTCGTTCAGGCCATCCTCCACCAGGCGCAGCAGTCGCTGGTTGGGCGCCTTGCTGTACAGGGCCATGTGAAAGAGACGGTTGAGGCGGCCGATTTCGTTGTAGTCGTGCTGCGCTTCCAGTTCGTCGATGTAGCCGGCGGCGAGTTGATGCTCGGCCTCAGTCAGCAGCGGAATGGACTGCCGCAATGCCTCGGATTCGAGCAGAATGCGCAACTCGTAGGTTTCAGCGGCATCGCCCTGGATCAGCGGGGCGACCACGGCGCCTTTGTGCGTAGTGACGCTAAGCAGCTCCTGCGCTTCGAGCTGGCGCAAGGCTTCGCGCACCGGCATGCGGCTGACCCCGAACAGATCGGCCAGATCCTGCTGGCGCAGCGCAGTGCCACAGGGCAGGCGGCCATCGAGAATGGCCGAGCGCAGAGTTTCTTCGATCACCGACCGGGCCAGATGCGCAGGAATCGGTCCTTCGACTTTGATGCTGTGCAGCGGTTTGGGCTTCTGAGTCACGACAACACACCCTGTAGGTCGCAATATTTGGATCCAAATGACACTAGTGATTGCTCTACAGGTTGTCAAACCTTGTAAAACGTTGCGCGGCAATCTCAAGTCTAGCGCGTCTTCGATGATCTCACGGTGCCATTGTTTTTTGCCGGGCTAAGCTTCACCATCAAACGCTTCCTTTCTGTCCTTCTGGAAACCTGCAGTGGCGGTACGTTTCGCGATCCCTCGGACCTTGCGCTGGCTTGGCTGCGCATTGCTGCTGGCCGGCGTCATGCTGGGCGGCCTGCACGCCGATTGGGATTTTTCCGCGATCAGCCGCAAGGCCACGGCTCTTTATGGGCCACTGGGCGCGGGGCAGCAGCGCATCGACGCCTGGCAGAACCTGCTGGCGACGCAAAAGCAGGCCAGTGAGATGGACAAGCTCAAGGTGGTCAACCTGTTCTTCAACAAGCAGGTGCGTTACGTCGAAGACATCGATCTGTGGCGCGAAGTGGATTATTGGGAAACCCCGATCGAAGCCCTGTGGAAGGGCGCCGGCGACTGCGAAGACTACGCCATCGCCAAGTATTTCAGCCTGCGCCATCTCGGCGTTTCCAGTGACAAGCTGCGCATCACCTACGTCAAGGCGCTACGCCAGAACCGCGCGCACATGGTGTTGACGTACTATGCGACCCCCGATGCCATGCCGCTGGTGCTCGACAGCCTGATCGATCCGATCCAGCCGGCGTCGCAGCGGACCGATTTGCTGCCGGTCTACTCTTTCAATGCCGAAGGTCTGTATCTGCCAGGCGCCAAGGGCAATAAAAAGGTCGGCGACACCAAACGCCTGTCGCGCTGGCAGGATGTGCTGAAAAAAATGCAGGCCGAAGGTTTTCCGGTCGAGACGACTAACTAGGAGCACGCGCTCAGATGTCTTTGTTCAAACAGCTGTTGATCGCTATCTGTCTGTTCCTGGTCGTGGCCTTCACCGGCAGCTTCATGGTCAGCCTGGAGAGCTCGCGCACCCAGTACGTCAATCAATTGCGCTCCCACGCGCAGGACGCCGCCACCGCGCTGGCATTGTCGCTGACGCCGAATATCGACGACCCGGCGATGGTCGAGCTGCTGGTCAGTTCGATTTTCGACAGCGGTTATTACGCGAGCATCCGCGTGGTCGACGTGAAGACCGAGCAGACCATTGTCGAGCGCAGCGGTACCCCGGCGGTGAGCAATGTGCCGGACTGGTTCGTCAGACTGATCGGCCTCGAACCGGCCGGTGGCGATGCGCTGGTCAGCCGTGGCTGGGAGCAGGCGGCGCGGGTCGAGGTGGTCAGCCATCCGATGTTCGCCGTGGCCAAGCTATGGCAGAGCGCACTGGGCAGCCTTGGCTGGTTGCTGATCTGCGGCGCATTGAGTGCGGTGCTCGGCGCGCTATTGCTGCGTCGGCAGTTGAAACCCCTCGATTACATGGTCCAGCAGTCCCATGCGATTGCCCGCCGCGAGTTTCTCAGCCTGCCGGATCTGCCGCGCACGCCTGAATTGCGTCGCGTGGTGCAGGCAATGAATCAGATGGTCGAGAAGCTCAAGACGCTGTTCCAGGAGCAGGCCGAGCGCAGTGAAAAACTGCGTACCGAGTCCTATCAGGACAACCTCACCGGCCTGGCCAACCGCCGCTATTTCGAGATGCAATTGAACAACCGCGTGAGCAACCCGGAGCAGGCCAGTTCCGGTTATCTGCTGCTGTTGCGGGTCAAGGACCTGGCCGGTCTCAACCAGCGTCTCGGCGGCCAGCGTACCGACCAATTGCTCAAGGCCGTCGGTGAGCAACTGACCCGCGAGTGCGCCAGATATCCACAAACCCAGGACTTGGTTACGCGTATTCGCGGCGGTGAATTCGCCGTGCTGGCGCCGGGGCTGGTGCGCGAGGAAGCGCTGCAGCTGGCGCAGAATCTCGACAATGCCTTGAGCAGCCTGCATGCCACCGGCGCGACCGATGTGCCAGCGGTGGCTTCGATCGGGCTGGCGCCCTTCGCTCACGGTGACTCTCCGCAAGCGGTGCTGACACTGGGCGATCAGGCACTCGCGCAGGCCGAAGGGCAGGGCGAGCAGAATTGGGCGTGCATCGATCAGAGTCTGGTGGCGGAGGTCGGTGACGACCATCACGCTTGGCATCGACTGCTGGATCAGGCCTTGAGTCAGCAGCGTTTCGAGTTGTATTTCCAGCCGGTGGTTGCGGCGCAGGACACGCAACTGGTGCTGCATTACAAGGTGCTGTCGCGCTTGCTCGACGAGCAGGGTCAGACCATTCCCGCCGGGCGCTTCCTGCCGTGGCTGGAGCGCTTCGGCTGGACCGCGCGGCTCGATCGGCTGATGCTCGAACGCGTGCTTGATCAGATGAAAGGGCACGAGGATTCGCTGGCGCTGAACCTGTCCTCGGCGACGCTGGCCGACCCGCAGGCGTTGAACAAGGTCTTCGAAATTCTGCGCGCGCATTCCAATCTCGGCGCGCGTCTGACTCTGGAAATCGGCGAGGAGCAATTGCCTGAACAGGCGGTGCTGGAGCAGTTGACCCGACGCCTGCGCGAGCTCGGTTTCTCGCTGAGCCTGCAGCGCTTCGGCGGGCGCTTCAGCATGATCGGCAACCTGGCGCGGTTGGGTCTGGCGTATTTGAAGATCGATGGCAGCTACATTCGGGCGATCGATCAGGAGAGCGACAAGCGTCTGTTCATCGAAGCGATCCAGCGCGCGGCGCACAGCATCGATCTGCCGCTGATTGCCGAACGGGTCGAGACTGAAGGGGAGCTGTCGGTGATTCGCGAGATGGGCTTGTATGGCGTGCAGGGGCAGTTGCTCGGTGAGCCGAAGCCCTGGGACCTGAACTGATCGTTCTCACGCTCTGCGTGGGAATGCAGCCGGTGATGCTCTGCGTCACAACGGTGACGGGCCGTGATAACTGAGTTGCGGTCGGAACGCGGAGCGTCCCTTGATGCATTCCCACGCGGAGCGTGGGAACGATCATTGTGGGAGCGAGCCTGCTCGCGAAAGAGCCAGTTCAGTCGGTGAAGATCCAGGATCAGATCAACCCGCCCTCATCCTCATCGATCAACTGGCTCAACCCGCCCAGCGCTTCACGCGCCTGGGTGCGGTCCATCAGTTTGGCCTGGGCCGCCGCCGGCAGGTCAGTGACGCGGATCACGCCTTTCTGGGTCAGCACCTGAATCAGGTCGTCGAGTACCCGAATCATTTCAAAGTCGCTCTGCTTGAGCTGTTTGAGGCTGTTTTCCACGGCTTCGTTGGCGTACCACGCCTGAATCTCATGGTTATCGGCGGGCAGCGTTTCCGTGGCCTCGGCGTACGCCGCAGCTTCCACGCGAATCAACTGGCCTTGCGCATCGCGTTGCACGTAAAACATTGAGCATCCCTCACAAATGAACAGCGTCATGCTGTCAGCAGCATAGCCAACTGCGCGCCAGTATGCGGGGCGACGAACAAATCGTCACCGCTGCATTGCCCGCAAACGCGACGGCCGCCCCACAGGAGGCGGCCGTCGTTGTTTCAGCCTCAGCTGTTGTTGTGATCGACCTTGATGGTCGGGTCGCTGCCGGCAATCAGGTTGTGCAGGTTGGCGCTCGCCCAGTTGTTGCCTTCCAGTTTTATCGTCACGTCCGGCGTGGCCGCAGCGGCATCGCCCGAGTTGAATTTGCCCGCCGAGCTGATTTGCAGCGACGACGTGCCATCCACTGTGGTGATCTTCAGGAAGTTGTCGATCGTGCTGCCGGTCTCGCCCTGCAACAGGTCGCGCAGGTCGATGCGGTCGCCTTCGCTGGCTTTGAAATCCTTGATCACGTCATTACCGGTGTCGCCCGATTTCCAGACGAAGGTGTCGCCACCGGAACCGCCGATGAGGATGTCATTGCCCTGACCGCCGATCAGCGTGTCGTTACCGGTTCCGCCGAGCAGGATGTCATTGCCTTTGCCGCCGTCGAGCAGGTCGTTGCCGCCCGAGCCGAACAGGATGTCATTGCCCGCGCCACCGAGCAGCGTGTCGTTGCCATCGTGCGCGCCGGATACATCGAACGCCTGATAGTGCTCGGTGATGTACTGGTGCACGTTGCTGGTGGTGACTTTGCTGACGTCGACGCCGGTCTCTTTGGCAACGAACGCCTGCATCGCCTGGTAACCCTCGCCGGCAATGCCGTTGAAGCTGACCAGATCGCCGAACAGGATGTCGTTGCCTTCGCCACCGTTGACGGTGTCGTTACCCGGCATCGTCGCTTCGGTATGGCCGATGATCGAGTTGGCCAGGTCCTTCGGATCGATGTTGGTTTGCGGCGTTTTGTCCGAGTCGTACGGCTTGAGGTCGTTGAGGCTGACGTCGTTGTTCAGACCAATGGCTTCGACGCTCGACAACCCGCTCAACAAGGCAAAGCCGCTGGTCGAGTTGCTGGTCGTCGACGAGTTGGTGCTGTTGCCGGTACCCGCGAGGTTCGACAATTCATAAGTGCCGTCGCCCTGCGCATGAATCGTGCCCAGGGTCTCGCTGCTCCAGCCCCACCACGAGTTGTAGGTTTGCAGCACAACGCTGCCGGCACTGTTGATGGTCAGGTAGTGCGAGTTGTCGATGTAGGTGCTGAACGTGTCGCCCTGCTTGTAGTTGCTGGTGTTCACCACGCTGTCGAGTTTCACGTTGCCATACAGCGTCGGGTTGGTCTGCTCGCCGGTCTGGTAGTAAGTCGGCTGGCCGTCGGTGATGAAGTACGTGAGGTTCTTCGCCCCGGTGTTGGCCACTGCGTCGGCACTCTGGAACCAGTTGGCCGTGGTCTTGAACACGTCCTCGTAGTTGGTACCGCCGCCGGAGCCCATCGAGTTCAGCACTGCTTTGAGCAATGTCAGCGCATTCGGGTCGTTGAGATTCACCGACACCGACTTGTTGACCTGGGTATCGAAGTCCACCAGGAAGATGTTCACCGTACCCGAGTTGCTGCCGCCCAGGCTTTGCTTGAGGCTGTTGAACACCGAGGTCAGCGAGTCTTTTGCGGCGTTCAGCGACGAGGTGCTCATGCTGCCCGAGCTGTCGACCATGAACGCGATGTTGTAGTTGGTGCCCGGCACCACGGTCAGGCCGCCGATGTCAGCGACGATGATGTCGTTGGCGTCGGTGCCGGTGACGTTGTCATCACCCGAGGTGGCGGTGACCGCGTTGTACACCGCAGGCACTACCGTGACCGGGATGGTCGCGGTGCTGCTTGCCGAGCCGCCGACCTGTTCGGTGGACGTCGAGGTCACGGTCAGGTTGAACTGGCCGTTGTAGTAGGTCGGCGGAGTCACGGTCAGAGAACCGAGGTTCCAGCCGGTGACGTTGGCTTCGCCATTGCTCGCGGTAACGGTGAAGGTATGCCCCGCGCCATCGCTGAGCACCGAACCGACCGGTGCACCGCTGATCTTCACGCTCAGGGTTTCCGAGCCGTCGGTGTCGGTCAGCGCGGTGCTGATCGCCGACAGTTTCACCGTGGTGCCTTCGGCGCCGGTGTTGAGCTTGTAGCCGTCGTAATAACCTTCGCCGTTGGTGCCGTGCAGATCGGAGACGGTCACGCCCGAGTTGATCAGATCCTGCACACCGGTATAGATCGGCACGCCAGCGTTGCTGAGGTCAATCGGCGTGCCGCCGTTGACCGACAGGTTGACGTCGTAGCTGCCCGGGCCGCTCTGGTTGTGGTGGTAGATATCGAGGGTGTAGTAACCGCTGGTGGTCGGGGTGAACGAACCATTGATCGCACCGCCCGCGCCCCAGGTACCCGACGCCACGTTCTTGCCGCCGATGGTGATCAGCAAGCTGTCATCGGCTACGCCGCTGAACGTGTAGGTCTTGCCGGCTTCCAGATAAATCAGGCCAGAGGTCTTCGACGCCGTACCGGCGGCAACACTGCCGTCAGACTGCACGTTGGTGACGTTGGCGCTGGAATTCGGTTTGCCGGCGGCGTCGATGACGTTTTTCAGGGTGGTCGAGTTCGCGCCGCTGCCGTCAGTGCCCAGCCCCGAGAGACCGGTCCAGACTTCCTTGATCAGGCCAGTGGATTTCACGCTGTTGTCGGCCACGGCCACGGTCGGCGCATCCGCCACTGGTGTGATGTCGATCTTCACTGTGCCGGTGCTGCCCAGCGCCTGGCCATCGGTAGGCTGGAACTTGATCTGTGCGTAGTCCGCCTGCTTGTTGCCCAGACCGGTGCCGCCGTAACCGTTGGTGCCCGACTCGTTGGCATCCGGCAGGAAACGCAGCTTGCCGGCGTCGATGTCGGCCTTGCTGAAGGTCTGGTTGTTGGCCACATCCTTCCAGGTCGAACCGTCCAAATATTGCAGTTTGCCCTCGCCCGGCAACTGCGTGATCTTGATTCCGAGGCTGCTCGCCGGGCTGTCGACATCGGTGACGCCAAAGGTCGACCAGCCGAGTACCAGCGGCGTATCTTCGGTGCCGGTGACATTGCTCGGCGCGGCGACCGGTGCATCGTTGACTGCCACCACGTTGACCGTGGTGGTCGCGGTGTTCGAGTAGTTGCCGCCATCGGTCACCGTCACGGTGATGATGCGCGGCACGGTGCTCGGGTTTTCGCTGCTGTTGGTGAAGCTGATGTTCTTGATGGCCTGCATGTAGTCGGCCAGGGTCGCGTTACCCGAGAGGGTCAGGGTCACCGTGCCGTTGGTGCTGTTGGCATTGATGGTGATGCCGTTGACGCTGTTGCCCAGATTCAGCGCATCACCATCCTGACGGTTGGTCAGCACCACGGTGGCACCGGTCAGCATCGTGCTGTCCGGGTCGGTGATGCTGAGGTCGGTGTCAGCGATCGATACGCCGGCGCCCGGGGTGTTCTCGGTGAACGTCACCTTGTAATCGGCACCGGTCGCACCGCTGGAGTTGTTGGCGTCCAGATCGAGCACCGGTGGCGCATCGTTGTCGATGATCGAGGTGCTGACGCTGCCATTGGTGCTGCTGACCGCGAGGTTCTCGAAGTTGCCGCCGGTAGCCGAATCGATCTTGACCACGAAGTTCTCGGTGCCTTCGGTGATCTTGTCATCGAGGGTAGCGACGTTGAACTGCGCGCTGCTGGCGCCCGCCGGGATCTTCACGGTGTACACGCCGGTGAAGTCCGAACCGTCGGCGGCGGTGCCGCTGTAGACGATTTTCAGGGTCACTTCGGTCTGCGCCGGGTGATTGAGGCTGACGGTGTAGCTGGCGGTCTGACCTTCGGTCACCGAGCTGCTGCCAGTGATGCTGACGGTGGTGGTGTCGACGGTGTCGGTGACGCTGGTCACCGCTGGCGTGGTGCTCGATACCAGTTTTTCGAAGTTGCCACCGGTGGCGCTGCTGATGGTCGCCTGCACGGTGCCGGCGTCTTTGTAGGCGTCGTCAGCTGGCGCTGGAACGTTCACGGTGCCGGTGGTCTTGCCGGCGTCGATGGTGATCACGGCGCCGTTCGACAAGGTGACGGTCACAGGCGAGCCTGCGGCGTTGGTCAATGTCGCGGTGTACGTAATCTGGCCACCTTCTGCCACCGAGTTACTGGCGCTGAGGGACAGGTTGGTGGTGTCGACGGTGTCGGTCACGGTGGTGCTGACCGGGGTCTTGTCGGCGACGAGATTCTCGAAATTGCCGCCGCTGACGTTGGTAATCGAGTTGGTCAGCGGAGCGTTGCCGGTCAGCGCATCGTTCGGTGCGACGGCGGTTACGGTGCCGGTGGTCTGGCCGACCGCGATGGTGATGTTCTGGCCGTTGGCCAACGTCACGACAACTGGCGAACCGGTGACGGGGGCGCCGACGGTTGCGGTGTAGACGACGTTGCCGCCTTCTGCCGCTGTGGCGGTTGCGCTCAGTTTTACGGTGGTGGTGTCGATGGTGTCGGTGACGCTGGTCACTGCTGGCGTGGTGCTTGGCACCAGGTTTTCGAAGTTGCCACCAGTCGCGGTTTTGATCGTGGCTTGCACGGAACCGGCGTCTTTGTAGACGTCATCGGACGGGGCCGCAACGGTTGCGGTGCCGGTGGTTTCGCCAGCGTTGATGGTGATGACAGCGCCGTTCGACAAGGTCACGGTCACTGGCGAGCCAGCCGGGTTGGTCAGGGTCGCGGTGTAGGTGATCTGGCCACCTTCGGCTACCGAACCGGTCGCGCTGAGCGACAGGTTGGTGGTGTCGACCGTGTCGGTCACGGTGGTGCTGACCGGGGTCTTGTCGGCGACGAGATTCTCGAAATTGCCGCCGCTGACGTTGGTAATCGAGTTGGTCAGCGGAGCGTTGCCGGTCAGCGCATCGTTCGGTGCGACGGCGGTTACGGTGCCGGTGGTCTGGCCGACGGCGATGGTGATGGTCTGGCCGTTAGCCAATGTCACGACGACAGGAGAACCGGTAACTGGCGCACCGACGGTGGCGGTGTAAGTCACGGTGCCGCCTTCAGCCACCGACGTATCAGCCGTCAGTTTGACGGTCGAGGTATCGATGGTGTCAGTGACCTGGGTGATCGCTGGCGTGGTACTCGGAACCAGGTTTTCGAAGTTGCCACCGGTGGCACTGGTGATCGTCGCCTGCACGGAACCGGCGTCTTTGTAGACGTCATCGGACGGCGCAGGAACGGTCGCGGTGCCGCTGGTTTCACCAGCCTTGATGGTGATCACAGCGCCGTTCGACAAGGTTACGGTCACTGGCGAGCCAGCGGCGTTGGTCAGCGTAGCGGTGTAGGTGATCTGGCCTCCTTCAGCCACCGAGTTACTGGCGCTCAAGGACAGATTTGTAG
>NZ_RCOD01000007.1:33436-39370 GCF_004307505.1 Pseudomonas sp. Sample_11 | reverse complement strand
TCAATGTCGCGGTGTAAGTGATCTGGCCTCCTTCAGCCACCGAGTTACTGGCGCTGAGCGACAGATTTGTAGTGTCGGTAACGTCGGTGACAGTGGTCGAAACTGGAGTTTTGTCCGCAACCAGATCTTCGAAGTTGCCACCGGTCACGCCAGTGATCGAGTTGGTGATCGGAGCATTACCAGCCAACGCATCGTTCGCAGCAACAGCAGTTGCAGTGCCAGTGGTCTGGCCGACGCCGATGGTGATGGTCTGACCGTTGGCAAGCGTAACGACAACTGGTGAGCCGGTAACCGGAGCGCCGACGGTGGCGGTGTAGGTGACAGTCCCGCCCTCAGCCACCGACGTATCGGCGGTCAGTTTGACGGTCGAAGTGTCGATGGTGTCGGTGACATTCGTCACCGCTGGAACCGCGCTTGGCACCAAGTTCTCGAAGTTGCCGCCGGTCGCACCCTCGATGGTCACTTCGACTTTGCCGGCATCTTTATAGACGTCGTCTTTCGGTGCGTCGACGGTCACGGTGCCGGTAGTTTTGCCTGCGTCGATGGTGATGGTGGCGCCGTTCGACAGGGTCACGGTCACCGGTGTGCCGGCCGGGTTGGTCAGGGTTGCGGTGTAGGTGATCTGGCCGCCTTCGGCGACCGAATCGCTGGCGGTCAGGTTCAGGTTGGTGGTGTCGGTGGTGTCGGAAACCACGGTATCTGCGGACTTGCCGTCGACCAGCAGTTTTTCGTAATTGCCACCCGTGGCGCCATCAATGGTCACGCTCAACGAGCTGCCGCCCGCCAGCGGGCTGTTCGGCGCGACGTAGTTGACGCTGCCGGTGGTTTCGCCGACCGCGATGGTGATGGTCTGGCCGTTGGACAGGCTGACGATGACCGGAGAGCCGGTCACTGGCGCGCCCACGGTGGCGGTGTAGACCACGGTTTCGCCTTCGGCGACGTTCGCAGTGGCGCTCAGCGACACGGTGGTGGTGTCGATGGTGTCGTTGACCGTGGTCACCGCCGGCGCTGTGCTGGTGACGAGGTTTTCGAAGTTGCCGCCGGTTGCGCTCTGGATGGTCGCTTCAACGCTGCCGGCGTCTTTATAGACGTCGTCTTTCGGTGCATCGACGGTCACGGTGCCGGTGGTTTTGCCGGCCTCGATGAGGATAGTCGCACCGTTCGACAGGGTCACGGTGACCGGTGTGCCGGCGGCGTTGCTCAGGGTTGCGGTGTAGGTAATCTGGCCGCCTTCGTTCACCGCGCCGGTCGCGCTGAGCGACAGGTTGGTGGTGTCGACGGTGTCGGTCACGGTGGTGCTGACCGGGGTCTGGTCGGCAACGAGGTTTTCGAAGTTACCGCCGCTGACGTTGGTGATCGAGTTGGTCAGCGGCGCGTGGCCGGCGAGGACGTCGTTCGGCGCGGTGGTGCTCACGCTGCCGCTGGTCTTGCCGACTTCGATAGTGATGTTCTGACCGTTGGCCAGGGTGACGACCACAGGCGAACCGGTGACCGGCGCGCCGACGGTGGCGGTGTAGGTGACGGTGCCACCTTCGGCCGCGGTTTCGGTCGCGGTCAGTTTGACCGTCGAGGTGTCGACGGTGTCGGTGACATCGGTAACCGCTGGCGTGGTGCTTGGCACCAGGTTTTCGAAGTTGCCGCCAGTGGCGTCCTTAATCGTGACTTCAACTTTTCCGGCGTCTTTATAGACGTCGTCGGCAGGTGCCGGAACGGTGACGGTGCCGCTGGTTTTGCCGGCCTCGATGGTGATCACCGCGCCGTTGCTCAGGCTCACGGTCACCGGCGTGCCGGCCGGGTTGCTCAGGGTTGCGGTGTAGACAATCGAACCGCCCTCGGCCACGGAGCCGGTCGCGGACAGCGACAGGTTGGTGGTGTCGGCGACGTCAGTCACCGAGGTCACCGCCGGGGTCTGGTCTGCGACGAGATTTTCGTAATTGCCACCGCTGGCACCGTCGATTTTCACGCTCAGGGTGTTGCCGCCGGCCTGTGCATCGTTCGGCGCGGTGAAGTTGACGCTGGAGCTGCTGGCGCCGACCGGAATGGTGATGGTCTGGCCGTTGGACAGAGTTACCAGCACTGGCGAACCGGTGACCGGTGCGGTCACGGACGCGGTGTAGACAACCACGCCGCCTTCCACCGCGCTGGCGCTGGCGGTCAGCGCAACGGTGCTGTTGTCGATGGTGTCGGTGACATCAGTTACCGCAGGCGTCTTGTCGATCACCAGATTTTCAAAGTTGCCGCCGCTGGTCTTGGTGATGCTCGCATCGACCTTGCCGGCGTCCTTGTACACGTCATCGCCAGGCGCAGCGACGGTCGCAGTGCCAGTGCTCGCACCCTTGGCAATGTTGATCACCGCGCCGTTGCTCAGGGTCACGCTCATGGCGGTGCCGGCCGGATTGCTCAGGGTCGCGGTGTAGACGATCGAGCCGCCCTCGGCAACGCTGCCGGTGGCGCTCAGGCTGATGTTGGTGGTGTCGACGGCGTCGGTGACTTTGGTCACCACAGCCGAACGATCGGCCTCGACGCGCTCGAAATTGCCGCCGCTGTGGCTGGCGATCGCCGTCCGCACGTTGCTGCCATCGATGTACGGCGTATTGGCGGGCGCCGGGAAATTCACCGAACCGCTGGTAGCACCGGCAGCGATGTTGATCACCGCGCCGTTGGCCAGGGTCACGGTCATCGCAGTGCCGGCCGGGTTGCTCAGGGTCGCGGTGTAGGTGATCTGGCCACCTTCGCTGACGGTATCGCTGGCGGTCAGGGTCAGTGCGGTTGTGTCGACGGTGTCGTTGACCGTGGTGCTGACCGGAGTCTTGCTGACGTCGAGTTTCTCGAAGTTGCCGCCGCTGGCATCGGTCATGGTTACGGTGAGCTTGCTGACGTCCTTGTAGACGTCATCGCTCGGTGCGGCAATCGTCACCGAACCGCTGGTCTTGCCGGCTTCGATGGTGATGGTCTGGCCGTTGCTCAGGTTGACCGTTACCGGCGTTTGCGCGGCGTTGGTCAGCGTTGCGGTGTAAGTTATCGAAGAACCTTCGAGCACATAGCTTTCTGCGCTGAGGGTCAGGTGCGTGGTGTTGACCGTGTCGGCAACGTTGGTCACCGCAGGCGTAGTGCTCGGCACGAGATTTTCGAAGTTGCCGCCGGTGGCGTCCTTGATGGTGACTTCGACTTTGCCGGCGTCTTTGTAGACGTCATCGGCAGGTGCCGGAACGGTCACGGTGCCGGTGGTCTTGCCGGCTTCAATGGTGATGACCGAGCCGTTGCTCAGGTTGACGGTGACCGGCGTACCGGCCGGGTTGCTCAGCGTCGCGGTGTAGGTGATCTGCCCGCCTTCGTTGACGTTGCCGGTGGCAGTCAGCGCGACGCTGGTGGTATCGACAGTGTCGGTCACGGTGGTGCTGACCGGGGTCTTGTCGGCGACCAGATTCTCGTAGTTGCCGCCGCTGACGTTGTTGATCGAGTTGGTCAGTGGTGCGTGACCGATCTGCACGTCATTCGATACCGGGGCGGTGACGCTGCCGGTGGTCTGGCCCACGGCGATGGTGATGCTCTGGCCGTTGGCCAGGGTCACGACAACAGGCGAGCCGGTGACGGGCGCGCCGACAGTGGCGGTGTAGGTGACGGTGCCGCCTTCCGCGACCGAGGTGTCGGCGGTCAATTTGACCGTCGAGGTATCGATGGTGTCGGTGACTTGAGTGACCGCTGGCGTGGTGCTCGGAACGAGGTTCTCGAAGTTGCCGCCGGTGGCGCTGGTGATTGTGGCCTGCACGGAACCGGCGTCTTTGTAGACGTCGTCGGACGGAGCCGGGAAAGTCACATTACCGCTGGTTTCGCCTGCATTGATGGTGATGACGGCGCCGTTCGACAAGGTCACGGTCACTGGCGAGCCAGCAGCATTGGTCAAGGTGGCGGTGTAAGTGATCTGGCCGCCTTCAGCCACGGAAGCGGTCGCACTCAGCGACAGATTGGTGGTGTCGGCCACATCGGTGACGGTGGTCGAAACTGGGGTTTTGTCCGCCACCAGATTTTCGTAGTTGCCACCGGTTACGCCAGTGATCGAGTTGGTCAGCGGAGCGTTGCCGGTCAAGGCATCGTTCGGTGCAGTGTAGGTGATGGAGCCAGTGGTCTGGCCGACGGCGATGGTGATGTTCTGACCGTTGGCCAACGTCACGACCACAGGCGAACCGGTGACTGGCGCGCCGACGGTGGCGGTGTAAGTCACGGTGCCGCCTTCGGCAACCGAGGTGTCTGCGCTCAGCTTCACCGTCGAGGTATCGACGGTGTCAGTGATTTCGGTCACTGCCGGCGTAGTGTTCGGCACCAGATTTTCGAAGTTGCCGCCGGTGGCGTCCTTGATGCTGACTTCGACCTGGCCGGCGTCTTTGTAGACGTCATCGGCCGGCGCTGGAACGGTAACGGTGCCGGTGGTTTCGCCGGCATCTATGGTGATCACCGAGCCGTTGCTCAGGGTCACGGTTACCGGGGTGCCGGCCGGATTCGTCAGCGTGGCGGTGTAGGTGATCTGGCCACCCTCGGCCACAGAACCGGTGGCGCTGAGGCTCAGGCCAGTGTCATCCACCGAGTCGGTGATGGTGGTGACCGCAGGCGTGTTGCTTGGCACCAGATTTTCGAAATTGCCACCGGTGGCGCCAGTGATCGTGGTGCTGACGGTGCTGCCATTGTTGTAGACGTCATTGGCCGCAGTCGGCACGTTGACGGTGCCCACGGTTTCGCCGGCCGCGATGGTGATGGTCGAACCGTTCGACAGAGTGACGGTTACCGGGGTTTGTGCCGGATTGGTCAGCGTCGCGGTGTAGGTGATCTGACCGCCTTCAACGATGTTGTTGGTAGCGGTCAGGGTCAGCCCGGTGTTGTCGACCGAATCAGTGATCGTGGTCACGGCTGGTGTGGTGTTTGGCACCAGATTTTCGAAATTGCCACCGGTAGCGCCAGTGATCGTGGTGCTGACGGTGCTGCCATTGTTGTACACGTCATTGGCCGCTGTTGGCACGTTGACGGTGCCGACGGTTTCGCCAGCCGCGATGGTGATGGTCGAGCCGTTCGACAGGGTGACGGTAACTGGCGTCTGCGCTGGATTAGTCAGCGTTGCGGTGTAAGTGATCTGACCGCCTTCAACAATGTTGTTGGTCGCGGTCAGCGTCAGGCCGGTGTTATCGACCGAGTCGGTGATCGTAGTGACTGCTGGCGTGGTGTTCGGCACCAGGTTTTCGAAATTGCCGCCAGTTGCGCCAGTGATCGTGGTGCTGACGGTGCTGCCGTTGTTGTACACGTCATTGGCCGCAGTCGGCACGTTGACGGTGCCGACGGTCTCACCAGCTGCAATGGTAATGGTCGAGCCGTTCGACAGGGTGACGGTCACCGGCGTCTGCGCTGGATTGGTCAGTGTCGCGGTATAGGTGATCTGACCGCCTTCAACAATGTTGTTGGTCGCGGTCAGCGTCAGGCCGGTGTTGTCGACCGAGTCGGTGATCGTAGTGACTGCTGGCGTGGTGTTTGGCGCCAGGTTTTCAAAGTTGCCGCCGGTAGCCCCGGTGATCGTCGTCGTAACGGTGCTGCCATTGTTGTAAACGTCATTGGCCGCTGTTGGCACGTTGACGGTGCCGACGGTTTCGCCCGCAGCAATGGTGATGGTCGAACCGTTCGACAGGGTGACGGTAACTGGCGTCTGCGCTGGATTAGTCAGCGTTGCGGTGTAAGTGATCTGACCGCCTTCAACGATGTTGTCGGTCGCGGTCAGGGTCAGGCCAGTGTCATCGACCGAATCGGTGATGGTGGTGACCGCAGGCGTGTTGCTTGGCACCAGATTTTCGAAGTTGCCACCGGTAGCGCCAGTGATGGTCGTGCTGACGGTGCTGCCGTTGTTGTACACGTCATTGGCCGCTGTTGGCACGTTGACGGTGCCGACGGTTTCGC
>NZ_RCOD01000007.1:0-33336 GCF_004307505.1 Pseudomonas sp. Sample_11 | reverse complement strand
TGTTATCAACCGAATCAGTGATCGTGGTAACGGCTGGCGTGGTGTTTGGCACCAGGTTTTCGAAGTTGCCGCCGGTAGCCCCGGTGATCGTCGTGCTGACGGTGCTGCCATTGTTGTAAACGTCATTGGCCGCAGTCGGCACGTTCACGGTGCCGACGGTTTCGCCCGCAGCAATGGTGATGGTCGAGCCGTTCGACAGAGTGACGGTCACCGGGGTTTGCGCCGGGTTGGTCAGGGTGGCGGTGTAAGTGATTTGACCGCCTTCAACGATGTTGTTGGTCGCGGTCAACGTCAGACCGGTGTTATCAACCGAATCAGTGATGGTGGTAACGGCTGGCGTCGGATTCGGCACCAGATTTTCGAAATTGCCACCGGTAGCGCCGGTGATCGTGGTCGTAACGGTGCTGCCATTGTTGTAAACGTCATTGGCTGGGGTCGGCACGTTGACGGTGCCGGTAGTCTGGCCAGCGCCAATGGTAATGGTTGAGCCGTTCGACAGCGTGACGGTTACCGGAGTTTGCGCCGGGTTGGTCAAAGTCGCCGTATAGGTAATCTGACCGCCTTCGGTCACGCTCGAACCAGCCGTCAGCGTGACGGTAGTGGTATCGACGGTGTCGGTGACCTGCGTGGTCGCCGGGACAGTCGGCGGGGTCACGGTGATGCCGTTGCCGCCGCTGGTGCCGGTGACGGTCACGTCGATCTGGGTCGGGTCGTTGTAGACCGTGTCGTTCGGTGCCAGCGGCACGTTGACGGTGCCGGTGGTGGCGCCGGCCGGGATGACGATCACTGCGCCATTGGACAGGGTGATGGTCAGGTCGGTCAGCGGCGCCTGGGTCAGGGTCGCGGTGTACACCAGCACGCCGCCGGCTTCGGTGATGGTCGGCGTGGCGCTGAGGCTCAGGGTCGAGTCACGCAGCGCGTTGGTGGTGGTGTCGGTGGTCAGGCCGCCGGTGGTGTCCTGCGCGACTTGGCCGGCAGAATTGATGCCCGCCGTCGGAAAGCCAATGGTCGGATCGACGCGGCCAGCGGTGGCGTCGAGCATGACAAAGCTGTGACCACCACCGGCGGCGCCACCGGTACCTGCGGCGGTCGGGCCGGCCGCGGTGGATTCGAGTGCGGTGGTCGGGTCGACACCAGCGGCGATGGCTTGCTGCAGTTCTTCTACAGAAGGCGCAGCCTGCGCGGTGGCTTCGGCCAGGTCAGTGCTGGAGTCAGGCGAGCTGGCGCTCCACTGGGTGTCACGGCCCAGATCGAGCATGCGGCCATCGGCCAGTTCCAGCGACACCGCGCCGGACAGGCCGGTATCGATCTGGTCGCCGACATACAGGCGATCGCCTTCAACGAGTACGCGACGCACGCCCTCTGGGGACACCACGAAAACCTGACCGACAATGCTTTTGACGACGGCAACAACACTGCTCATTGAAGACTCTCCGGGGTGTCACATTCAGTTGACTTCCATGGACCTGACGGGCGTCGGCGCCACTTCAGTCTGGACGTACTTTCTATAGATGGATAACTTATTGACGCTGTATTTCCGTCAATAATCTGGCTATAAATTATCGCGATTAACTTTATGCCAAACTATTGACCTTCTGGGAGCCATCCTAAACAATCGCCCCACTAATGTCACATTGATATTTCCGCGGCGACCTGTCCTTCAGCCTGTCATCCAGTTCCTGTTTTGAACTTTCCGACATACGGTCTTTCGGGTTGCCATCATCCGACGCAGCACCACGTTCTGCTGTGATTCAAGACAAGAAGTTCCGGGAAAATTCCAACCATGCGTTCGCTTTTGCTCCTTGCCGCTCCCTTCGCTCTCGCCGCCTCATTCGTACAAGCACAATCCTTACCAGAAGCCATGCAACAGGCGCTGGATGTCCATCCGGAGATTCAGGCGGGGGTCAACAGTCGATTGGCGGCGGATTATCAGTTAAAGGCTGCGAAAGGGGGATACCTGCCCAAGGTCGATCTGCTCGGCGGTTATGGCCGTGAAGGCACCGACAGTGTGACCACTCGAGCGAACGGTGGAAGCAATCACTGGGAGACGTTGAACCGCAGCGAGTCAAGTTTACGTCTCTCGCAAATGGTTTTTGACGGTTTCGCGACGTCCAATGAAGTTGCGCGTCAACAAGCCAACGTCAGCTCCCGTGCTTACTCGTTGCTGGGCACTTCCGAACGCACTGCGCTGACCGTCGCCCAGGTTTATCTGGACGTGCTGACCCGTCGCGAATTCGTGCGTCTGGCCGAGGAAAACCTCAAGAGCCACCAGCGCATCTACGATCAGATCCAGCTGCGCACCCAGCGCGGCGTCGGCAGCGGTGCCGACCTTGATCAGGCCGAAGCGCGTATGGCCCAGGCCCGCAACAATCTGATCACCGAGCAGACCAACCTCGCCGATGCGGAAACCAACTTCCTCAGCGCCGTCGGCCAGATGCCCGACCAGCTCGAGCGCCCGGCGCCGTTCATGGCGATGATGCCCGCCAACCTCAATGAAGCCCGCGCGCAGATGTTGGAAAACAGCCCGATCCTGCGTTCCGCCGAGTCGGATATTGCCGCTGCCGAGAAGCAGTTCGCCACCGCCAAATCGACCTTTTACCCGCGCTTCGACGCCGAACTGGGCCGTACCGCCGATAACGATATCGACGGCCAGAACGGCCACAACAACGAATGGCAGGCCATGCTGCGCATGCGCTTCAACCTGTATTCCGGTGGCAGCAACAAGGCCGATCTGGAATCCAAGTCGTACCTGGCCAACCAGGCGCTGGACATCCGTAACAACGCCCTGCGTCAGTTGAACGAAGAGCTCGGCCTGGCCTGGAACGCCCTGAACAACGCCAACGCTCAGGTGCCGATCGCTCAGCAATACGTCGATCGCAGCACTTCGGTGCGTACCGCCTACCAGCGTCAATTCAGCCTCGGCGAACGCACCCTGCTGGATTTGCTCGACAGCGAAAACGAGCTGTTCACCGCCTCGCGGCGTCTGGCGGAAATCAAGAACATTCAGTTATTTACTCAGTATCGAATCAAGGCGACCATGGGCCAATTGCTCAAAAGCCAGGGAGTGGTCGCGCCGTTGGCATCCGTTGTGCAGAACGACGTGAAGCCCAAGGTCCAGCTGCCTGGGATGAACTGAGTTATCCCTTTCAACTGTTAAAGAGTGTCGAGCGTGGAATCAGAAGTCAGTCGAGTTCAACTCAGCCATGATCCACGCGCGTTGCATGACGATCCGTTGCTGGATGGTCTGCTCGCCCTGTGCATGCTGCACCAGAAGCCTGCCAGCGCGGCGATGCTGACCACTGGCCTGCCGCTGCCCAAACAACGTTTGAGTGTCGAGTTGCTGCCGCGCGCAGCGGCTCGCGCCGGGCTGCAGGGGCGGGTGTTGCAGCGCAAGCTCGAAGAAATTCCGGCGATCGCCATGCCCGCGCTGTTGCTGCTCAAGGATGGCCGCAGCGCCGTCCTGCTCGGCTGGCAGGGCGACAACGAAGCACGAGTGCTGCTCAGCGAAAGCGACGGCGGCGAATCGGTGGTCAGCCGTGAACTGCTGAGCGACGATTACACCGGCAAAGTGTTCTTCGCCCAGCCGCAGCACAAATTCGACGTCAACCACGGCACGCTGATCCCGCGTGCACGCTCGTGGTTTCGCGACACCCTCAAGCGTTCGCGCTGGCTGTACGCCGATGCGATCGCCGCCAGTTTCCTGATCAACATCATCGCCATGGCCGCGCCGCTGTTCGTGATGAACGTCTACGACCGCGTGGTACCGAACCAGGCCGAAGCAACCCTTTGGGTGCTGGCGCTGGGCATCACCGGCGCTTACATCTTCGACTTGATCCTCAAGAGCCTGCGCAGCCTGTGCCTGGATCTGGCCGGGAAGAAAACCGACCTGATCATCTCCGCCACGCTGTTCGAGCGCATTGTCGGCATGGCGATGAAATACCGTCCGGCGCGGGTCGGCAGCTTTGCGCAGAACATCCATGAGTTTCAGAGCCTGCGCGACTTTCTCGCCTCGCTGACCCTGACCAGCCTGATCGACCTGCCGTTTACCATTCTGATTTTCATCGTCATCGCCATTCTCGGCGGGCATCTGGTGTGGATCCCGGTCCTGGCGTTCCCGATTGCCCTGTTGATCGGCTACGCCTTGCAGAAGCCGTTGATCGCGACCATGGAGCGCACCATGGCGCTGGGCGCTGAGCGCCAGTCGAGCCTGATCGAAACCCTCGCCGGGCTGGACGCGGTCAAGGTCAACAACGCCGAAAGCGAGCGCCAGTATCAGTGGGAGCAGACCATCGGCACCCTGAGCCGTCTCGAGCTGCGAGTGAAAATGCTCTCCGGTCTGGCGATGAACATCACCTTGCTGATCCAGCAATTGGCCGGGGTGATCATGATCGTCTTCGGCGTGTACCAGATCATCGCCGGCAACCTGAGCATGGGCGGGCTCATCGCCTGCTACATGCTCAGCGGTCGTGCGCTGAGCCCGCTGGCGTCGCTGTCCGGCCTGCTCACGCGCTATCAACAGGCGCGGGTGACCATGACCTCGGTCGACCAGATGATGGAACTGCCGCAGGAGCGCAATTTCGAAGAGCGCCCGCTGAGCCGCAAGGTTCTGCAGGGTGCGATCGAATGCCGTCAGCTCAGCTTCACCTACCCGGACCAGCAGAACCCGGCGCTGAAGAACATCAACCTGGTGATCCGTCCCGGCGAGAAGATCGGCATCATCGGCCGCAGCGGTTCGGGCAAGAGTTCGCTGGCGAAACTGCTGGTGGGCCTGTACCAACCGGACGACGGTGCGTTGCTGGTCGATGGCGTGGACATCCGCCAGATCGACGTCAGCGAACTGCGCTACAACATCGGCTACGTACCGCAGGACATTCAGCTGCTGTCCGGCACCCTGCGTGACAACCTGGTGTCCGGCGCGCGTTACGTCGAAGACGAGCTGGTGCTGCAAGCCGCCGAACTGGCCGGCGTCCATGAATTCGCCCGTCTGCACCCGCAAGGCTACGAGCTGCAAGTCGGCGAGCGTGGGCAGAACCTCTCCGGCGGCCAACGACAGAACGTCGCCCTGGCCCGGGCGCTGTTGCTCAACCCACCGATTCTGTTGATGGATGAGCCAACCAGTGCGATGGACAACACCGGCGAAGAACGCCTCAAGCAACGCCTCGCAGCAGTGATTGAAAACAAGACCGTGGTGCTGGTCACGCACCGGGCATCGCTGTTGTCGCTGGTCGATCGCCTGCTGGTGATCGACCGCGGGCAGATTCTCGCCGACGGCCCGAAAGCCGCCGTGATGGAAGCGTTGAAGAAGGGGCAGATCAGTGTTGCTTAAGTCCGGTGTCAAGGAGTCGATCCGTCGCTACTTCAAGGGCTCTGCCTCGCTGCAGGGCCAGCCGCTGCCAGAGGTCAACAAGGCGCTGATCGAAGACGCCCCGCGCGTCGTGCGCCTGACCATCTGGGCGATCATCGGCTTCTTCGTGTTCCTCATGCTCTGGGCCAACTTCGCCGTAATCGACGAAGTGACCAAGGGCGACGGCAAGGCGATTCCGTCTTCCAAGATCCAGAAAATCCAGAACCTGGAGGGCGGTATCGTCTCCGAGCTGTTCGTCAAGGAAGGGCAGATCGTCGAGGCCGGCGCGCCGCTGATTCGTCTCGATGACACGCGCTTTGCCTCCAACGTCGGCGAAACCGAGGCTGATCGCCTGTCGATGCTGCTGCGGGTCGAGCGCCTGAGCGCGGAAGTCGATGATCGTCCGCTGAATTTCCCCGAGGACGTGCTCAAAGCCGTGCCGGGCCAGGCAAAAAGCGAAGAGTCGCTGTACATCAGCCGCCGTCAGCAGTTGCACGATGAAATCGGCGGCTTGCAGGAGCAATTGATCCAGCGCCAGCAAGAGCTGCGTGAGTTCAGCTCCAAGCAGGCGCAGTACCGTCAGCAACTCGGCTTGCAGCGTCAGGAAATCAACATGTCCGAGCCGCTGGTGGCGCAGGGCGCGGTCTCGCCGGTGGAAGTGTTGCGCCTCAAGCGTGCCGAAGTGGAAACCCGTGGCCAGCTCGATGCGACCACGCTGGCCATTCCGCGCGCGGAATCGGCGATCAAGGAAGTGCAGCGCAAGATCGACGAAACCCGCGGCAAATTCCGCAGCGAAGCGCTGACCCAGCTCAACGAAGCGCGCACCGATCTGAACAAGGCCCAGGCCACCGGCAAGGCGCTGGAAGACCGCGTCAGCCGTACGCTGGTTACCTCACCTGTGCGGGGTATCGTCAACAAGTTGCTGGTCAACACCATCGGCGGCGTGATCCAGCCGGGCAGCGACATGGTCGAAATCGTGCCGCTGGATGACACCCTGCTGGTCGAAGCCAAGATCCGCCCGCAGGACATCGCGTTCCTGCATCCGGGTCAGGAAGCAATCGTCAAATTCACCGCCTATGACTACACCATTTACGGCGGGCTCAAGGCGCAGCTAGAGCAGATCGGTGCGGATACCATCACCGACGAAGACAAGAAAACCACTTACTACGTGATCAAAGTGCGCACCGAGCGCAGCCACTTGGGCACGGATGAAAAGCCACTGCTGATCATCCCGGGGATGGTTGCTTCGGTGGATATCATCACCGGCAAGAAGTCGGTGTTGAGCTATTTGCTCAAGCCGATCATTCGCGCGCGGGCTGAGGCGTTGCACGAGCGTTGATCCCCAGTGGCCTTGCTGGCCTCATCGCTGGCAAGCCAGCTCCCACAGGTTTTGTATTGAGCGCATTTTCGGAGTCAGCTGAGAACCCCTGTGGGAGCGGGCTTGCCCGCGATGGCGTCCTTTAGGGCGGCATATACCTGTCGGTAAGTGACAAAAATCGTCACTCCACCCCCTCACCATTCGCCATATCGTTATTCGTTAACGGTATTTAATTTCCAATTCTTATAGCTATAAAGTCATCTCCCTGCGTACCTGCCGACCAATCGGCGCGCCGCACGACCTGCACCGACACGCAATCCAGCGTGAGTGTCTGATCGACGAGCGCGTCCGTGAGCGCGCTGTGCGTGGGAGATGATTGATGTCCGCCGCTACTGCCACCGAAAGCGCCGCAACTGCCGCGCCACAAGTTTTCGAAATTCGCCCCTTCAGCGGTGCCGTCGGCGCCGAGATCGTTGGCCTCGACCTGCGCCGGCCGGTCAATGATCAGGACTTCGCGCGGATTCACCGCGCGCACCTGGATTACCACGTCGTGGTCTTTCGCGATCAGCAGATCACCCCGCAACAGCAAATCGATTTCAGCCGCCGTTTCGGCGTGTTGCAGATCCACGTGCTCAAACAATTCCTCTTGGCCAATCACCCGGAAATCCTCATCGTTTCCAACATCATCGAGAACGGCCAGAACATCGGTCTCGGTGACGCCGGCAAATTCTGGCATTCCGATCTCTCCTATAAAGAGCTGCCGAGTCTCGGCTCGATGCTGCACGCCCAAGAGCTGCCCGCCGAGGGTGGCGACACGCTGTTCGCCGACATGCACAAAGCCTGGGACGACTTGCCCGCTGCGTTGCGCACTGCGGTCGAAGGACGTTCCGCTGCGCATTCCTATACCGCGCGCTACAGCGAAACCAAGTTCGAGGGTAACTGGCGCCCGACCCTGACCCCGGAACAACTGGCTCAGGTCGCCGAAGTGGTGCACCCGGTGGTGCGCACTCATCCGGAAAACGGCCGCAAGGCCTTGTTCGTCAGCGAAGGCTTCACCACGCGCATCGTCGGTCTGCCGGAAGACGAAAGTCGTCAGTTGCTCGGCGAACTCTTCGCCCACAGCGTGCTGCCGCAAAACATCTACCGCCATCAGTGGGAACCGCATGACCTGGTGTTCTGGGACAACCGCTCGCTGATCCACCTCGCCGCCGGCTGCCCCGCGCATCTGCGCCGCAAGCTGTATCGCACGACTATCCAGGGCGACGCGCCTTTCTGATTTGCCGGAGATCGATCATGAACGCCCCTTTGCCAGGCCACGCGGCCAGCAGCCCGATCGCCCGCAGCGAAGCGTTGCTGGCCGTCGATCACGTCAGCCTTGAATACCGCACGCCGCAGCGGGTGGTGCGCGCTACCCATCAAGTCAGTTTCGCCGTCGACCCGGCTGACCGGTTCGTCCTGCTTGGCCCGTCCGGTTGCGGGAAATCGACCTTGCTCAAGGCTGTCGCCGGATTCATCCAGCCTTGCGAAGGCGAGATCCGCCTGCAAGGCCAGCGCGTCGATGCGCCGGGGCCGGATCGCATTGTGGTGTTTCAGGAATTCGATCAGCTGCCGCCGTGGAAAACCGTCAAGCAGAACGTGATGTTCCCGTTGCTCGCCTCGCGCACCTTGAACAAGAAAGAAGCCGAAGAGCGTGCGTTGCATTATCTGGAAAAGGTCGGCCTCGCAGCATTCGCCGACGCCTATCCACACACCTTGTCCGGCGGCATGAAAGCACGGGTGGCGATCGCCCGGGCCTTGGCCATGCAGCCGAAAATTCTTTTGATGGACGAACCCTTCGCTGCACTCGATGCGTTGACCCGCCGCAAGATGCAGGAGGAGTTGCTGCTGCTCTGGGAAGAGGTTCGTTTCACCCTGCTGTTCGTCACTCATTCGATCGAAGAAGCCTTGGTGATCGGCAATCGCATCCTCTTGCTGTCGCCGCATCCGGGGCGGGTGCGCGCCGAAGTGCACAGCCATCAATACGATCTGCACAGCCTCGGCGGCGTGGCGTTTCAGGAATCGGCGCGGCGCATTCATCGTCTGCTGTTCGATGAGGGCCAGGCGCCGGAGACCGAACGTGATCACCACTTCAACGACATTCGCATCGCCTATTGAACGGCCAGGAGGTCTACCCGATGAGCCATTCATCATCCGTGCGTGAAGAATTCGAAACCGTGCTCGAGCCGCTGACCGCAGTGCCGGTCGAGCGCGAATTGCCGCTTGCGACGCGCCTTTGGCAACAGGGCTGGCTGCGCAAAAGCCTGATCCTGATCGTGCTGGCGATCATCTGGGAAGTGGTCGCGCGGATTCAGAACAACGACCTGATGCTGCCGAGTTTTTTGCAAACCGCGCAGGCCCTGTTCGACGGTCTGCTCAGTGGCGAGTTGCTGGCCAAGGTGTGGATATCCCTGGTGGTGCTGATCAAGGGTTACCTGATCGGCATTGTCCTCGCGTTCGCTCTGACGACATTGGCGGTTTCGACCCAGTTGGGACGTGATCTGCTCAGTACGATGACTTCGATGTTCAACCCGTTGCCGGCGATCGCCCTGTTGCCGCTGGCGCTGCTCTGGTTCGGATTGGGGCAGAACAGTCTGATTTTCGTGCTGGTGCATTCGGTGCTGTGGGCGCTGGCGCTGAACACCTATGCCGGATTTCTCGGCGTCTCCGAAACGCTGCGTATGGCCGGGCGCAATTATGGTCTCAAGGGGTTGCGCCTTGTGTTGTTCATACTGATCCCGGCGGCACTGCCGTCGATTCTCGCCGGTTTGAAGATTGGCTGGGCGTTTGCCTGGCGCACCTTGATCGCAGCCGAATTGGTGTTTGGCGCAACCAGTGGCAAGGGCGGGCTGGGCTGGTACATCTTCCAGAATCGCAATGAGCTGTACACCGACAAGGTGTTTGCCGGGTTGGCGGTGGTGATCCTGATTGGTCTGCTGGTGGAGAATCTGGTGTTTGCCACCCTTGAGCGGGTGACGGTGAAGCGCTGGGGTATGCAGCGCTGACCTGAAAAGATCGCAGCCTTCGGCAGCTCCTACATGGGAAAACCATCCTCTGTAGGAGCTGCCGCAGGCTGCGATCTTTTGATCTGCTAGCATTGCGTATGGATCAATCCAGATCAGCCAAGAGTGCTCAGCATGCAACTCCCGGACATGAACCTTCTGGTCGCCCTCGATGCCTTGCTCGACGAGGGCAGTGTGGTCGGCGCGGCGCGGCGGATGAACCTCAGCCCGGCGGCCATGAGCCGCACGCTGACGCGGATTCGCGAAGCCATCGGCGATCCGATCCTGGTGCGCGCCGGGCGTGGTCTGGTGCCGACCCCCAAAGCCCTCGAACTGCGCGAACAGGTGCGCGACGTGGTCGAGCAGGCGGCGCTGCTGTTTCGCTCCGCCGATAGCGTCGAACTGGGCACCTTGCGTCGACGTTTCAGCATCCGCGCCAATGATTTCTTTGTCGGTGTCTACGGCGGCAAGCTGTTCGACACCCTCGACCAGCTCGCCCCGCATTGCGAATTGCGCTTCGTCCCGGAAGGCGATGGCGACGATGAGGCGCTGCGCGAAGGACGCATCGATCTGAGCGTCAGCAACACCCGTCCGCTTACGCCGGAGGTTAAGGTACAGAACCTGTTCTCCACGCATTTCGTCGGCCTGGTGCGCGAGAACCATCCTTTGCTCGACGGCGAAATCACCGCCGAGCGCTACGCCGGTTTTTCCCACATCAGCATGTCGCGCCGTGGCATCGCTCGCGGCCCGATCGACACGGCGTTGAATGCGTTGGGGCTGGAGCGTCGAGTGGCGGTGATCGCGCCGAGTTTCCATGCAGCGATGTTTGCCTTGCCCGACTCCGACCTGATCCTGCCGGTGCCCAAAGAAGCACTGCTCAGCGTGCGGCGGCTGGGCCTGAAACTGCGTTCATTCGATCTGCCGATTCCGCTGCCCATGCTGATGCTGACCCAGGCCTGGCACCCGCGCTTCGACAAGGACCCGGCCCACCGCTGGCTGCGTGAAACCCTCAAGACCTGCTGCGATGAAACGTGGCTGGCGGCTCAGCCATAAAAAGCAAAGCAAAGATCGCAGCCTTCGGCAGCTCCTACACTGGAATGCATTCCCCCTGTAGGAGCTGCCGAAGGCTGCGATCTTTTGCTTTTGATATTTGTGTCTGATGCACTTATAACCTGCCAATAAGTCAATTTTCGTCAGCATCAAGCCCCACTAAAATGCTTCGGTATTTCACCCCCGGAGTTTTCATTCATGACATCCCTGACGGTCTCGGCGCCTCTCGCCGCGACCAGCCCGGCGGCTGCGCCACCGGTGTTCGGGGCGCGGATCATCATTGGTCTGGTAGGCGTGCTGTTGGCCGTGCTGGTCTCGGGCCTCAACGAGATGGTCACCAAAGTCGCACTCGCCGATATTCGCGGCGCGCTGCACATCGGCTATGACGAAGGCACCTGGCTGGTTGCCAGCTACACGGCCACGTCGGTCGCGGCCATGGCCTTCGCGCCTTGGTGCTCGGTGACCTTCTCGCTGCGCCGCTTCACCCTCTGCGCGATCGGCCTGTTTACCTTGCTCGGCGTGCTGTGCCCGTTCGCCCCGAACTATGAAAGTCTGCTGCTGATGCGCATCCTCCAAGGCCTCGCCGGCGGTGCATTGCCGCCGATGCTGATGACCGTCGCACTGCGCTTTCTCCCAGCGAACATCAAACTGTACGGATTGGCCGGCTACGCACTGACCGCGACTTTCGGCCCGGGACTCGGCACGCCGCTGGCCGGTCTGTGGACTGAATACGTCGGCTGGCAATGGACCTTCTGGCAGATCATCGTGCCGTGCCTGATCGCGATGGCCGCAGTGGCTTACGGATTGCCCCAGGATCCGCTGCGCTTGGAGCGTCTCAAGACGTTCAACTGGAAAGGCCTGCTGCTGGGCTTTCCGGCGATCTGCATGCTGGTGATCGGTCTGTTGCAGGGCAATCGACTGGACTGGTTCGAGTCGAATCTGATCTGTGGATTACTCGGTGCCGGTTCGCTGCTGCTGGTGGCTTTTATGATCAATGAATGGTCGCAGCCGATTCCGTTTTTCAAGCTGCAGATGCTCGGCATCCGCAACCTGTTGTTTGCGTTGATCACCCTCGCCGGGGTGCTGATCGTGCTGCTGGCGGTGGTGCTGATTCCGTCGAGTTATCTGGCCCAGGTGCAGGGTTATCGTCCGGCGCAAACCGCGCCGATCATGCTCATTGCCGCGCTGCCGCAGTTGATCGCGCTGCCGCTGGTGGCAGCGCTGTGCAATTTGCGCTGGGTCGATTGCCGCTGGGTGCTCGGCATTGGTCTGAGCATGCTCGCGCTGTCCTGCCTGGGCGGTTCGCACCTGACTTCGGCGTGGATTCGCGATGATTTCCACGTCCTGCAATGGCTGCAGATTTTCGGCCAGCCGATGGCGGTGTTGCCGCTGCTGATGTTGTCGACCGGCAGTATCACGCCGATGGAAGGGCCGTTCGCGTCGGCGTGGTTCAACACCGTCAAAGGCCTGGCTGCCGTGGTCGCCACCGGCGTCATCGAAGCGCTGACCACCGCACGCCTGCATTTTCATTCGACCATGTTGGTCGACAGCCTCGGCAATTCGCCGCTGGCCGATCACAGCGATCCGGGCCTCGCTCACCGCGTGCACGAGCAGGCGGTGGTGCTGACTTCGTCCGATTTGTACCTGTGCATGGCCGGCGTCGCTGTGGCGTTGATCCTGCTGATTTTCTGGCTGCCGACGCGGATTTATCCGCCGCGCGCGCCGACCTGATCGCTGTACTGAAACTGAAGGTTTTTTATGACTCAATCCAAGCAAAAACTCGCGGTGGCCGTGGCTGCCGCGCTGGCGGTGGGCGTGCTGGTGTACCTGGCAATGCCTGGGCTGTTCGGCCAACGCACCGAGCAAACCACCAACGATGCCTTCGTCTCCGCCGACTACACGCTGGTGGTGCCGCGCGTGGCCGGGTTCATCAAGCAGGTGCTGGTCGAAGACAATCAGCAGGTCAAGGCCGGGCAGTTGCTGGCGCTGATCGATGACCGTGATTTGCGCGCAGCGGCGGAGGCGGCGGATGCGCAAACCCTGGTCGCGCGGGCGCAGTTGCAGAACGCCAACGCGACCCTGGAGCGGCAGGCGTCGCTGATTGCTCAGGCGCAGGCCACCGTGGTCTCGGCCAAAGCGGAAATGGCTTTTGCGCAGCAGGAACTGAACCGCTACAACCATCTCGCCGGTGTCGGCGCCGGCACCGTGCAGAACGCGCAGCAGGCGCGCACGCGCATTGATCAGGCCTCGGCGCGCCTCGACACCGCGACCGCGAAGCTGGCGGCCGAACGCAAGCAGGTCGAGATTCTCACCGCCCAGCGCAACGCCGCCGACGGCAATCTGAAACACGCGCAGGCTGCGCTGGAGATTGCCAGTTTCAACTTGTCCTACACGCGTATCACCGCGCCGCAGGACGGCATGATCGGCGAGCGTGCGGTGCGCGTCGGCGCCTACGTCACGCCGGGCAGCAAGCTGTTGGCGGTGGTGCCGTTGCAGCAGGCCTATGTGGTGGCCAATTTTCAGGAAACCCAGTTGACCGATGTGCAGCCCGGGCAGGATGTGCAAGTCCGAGTGGATAGTCTCGGTGGCGAAGCCCTGACCGGCCGCGTCGAGAGTATTGCGCCGGCAACTGGCGTGACCTTTGCGGCGGTGAAACCGGATAACGCCACCGGTAATTTCACCAAGGTTGTGCAGCGGATTCCGGTGAAGATCGTGCTGGAACCGGGCCAGCCACTGGCTGAGCGGTTGCGGGTGGGGATGTCGGTCGAGGCGAGCATTGATACCGCCAGCTCAAAGGCGTCCGGGCGCGAGGTGACGCAGCGATGATCGGTGTTGAATCGGCTGCCGCCTTCGCGAGCAGGCTCGCTCCCACATTTTTTAATGCGTTCCCCCTGTGGGAGCGAGCCTGCTCGCGAAAAAGCCAGTGGCAGCAGCTAACCTTCAGTGCCTTGCTCACAATGAGTCTCACCGCCTGCACCGTCGGCCCAGACTTCCAGAAACCCGAAGCCCCTCAGCCTGCCGACTGGGCCAAACCCGCCCGGTCCGCCCCAAGCCAGGCCGTTAGCGAACCCCTGAACGAACGCTGGTGGGAAACCTTCCACGACCCGCAACTTTCCGCGCTCACCCAACGCGCGCTGACCAGCAACCTCGACCTGCAACTGGCCAGCAGCCGCCTGCAACAAAGCCGCGCCGCGCGCCAGGTGATCACCGCCGAGCGTTATCCGCACAGCACCGCCAGCGGCAGCTACGGGCGCAAACGCAACAGTGGCAAAGGCTTGAACGATCCATCGGGAAATAACGGCGACGAGGCCTTCAACCTGTGGGATGCCGGCTTCTCGGCGTCATGGGAACTGGACTTCTGGGGCCGCGTGCGCCGTGAAACCGAAGCCGCTGATGCCAATCTCGAAGTGGCAGAAAATGATCGTCGCGGCGTGCTGCTGACCGTGCTCGCCGACACCGCGCAAAACTACATTCAGTTGCGCGGGGTGCAGAACACCCGCGCCGTCACCGAGCAGAACCTCGACGTCGCTCGCCACAGCCTGAAACTCTCGCAGTTGCGGCTGGCGGATGGCGTGGCCACCGACCTGGACGTCGCCGAAGCCGCCGCGCAAGTCGCCGCCATCGAGGCACGGCTGCCGGCGCTCGAGCAGCGTCAGGCGCAACTGATCAACGCGATCAGTCTGCTGATGGGCGAACCGCCGCAGGCCCTCGCTCAAGCATTATCCACAGACGCGGCAGTGCCGCAGTCGCCACTGCAAGTCGCCATCGGCCTGCCATCGCAATTGGCCGAACGCCGCCCGGATATCCGCCAGGCCGAAGCGCGTCTGCACGCCGCCACCGCCAACATCGGTGTGGCCAAGGGCGATTTCTATCCGCGCATCACCCTGTCCGGCAACTTCGGTTCACAGGCCATGCAACTGAGCGATTTCGGTTCATGGGGCTCGCGCGCCTTTGCCATTGGCCCGCAATTCAGCTTGCCGTTGTTCGACGGCGGTCGCTTGCGCGGCATGCTGCAACTGCGCGAAGCCCAGCAACAAGAAGCGGCCATCGCCTATCAGCAGACTGTGCTGCGCGCCTGGCATGAAATCGATGATCAACTGACCGCCTACAACGCCAGCCAGCGCCGTCGCGACAGCCTCGCCGAAGCCGTGCGCCAGAACCGGATCGCCCTGCGTACTGCGCAACAGCAATACGTCGAAGGCGTGGTCGATTTCGTCAACGTCCTCACCGTGCAGAGCGCCTTGCTCGCCACGCAGGAGCAATGGGTAGAAAGCTCGACCGGCGTTTCCCTGGCGATGATCGGTTTGTACAAGGCGCTCGGCGGCGGATGGCAGTCGGTCTATCCGGCAGCGCAACTGGCCGCAGGCTCACTTGACGTCGCCAGACCCTGAACCCGCCGCGACAGCTATGATCAACTCCACTGCAGCGAACGGCGCAACGCCGGACCTGAATTGCAGAGGAGTTGCATCATGGAAAATCCGCAGCACAGCCTACCGGCCCTGTTCAAACAACTCGGCCTCGATGACGATCCGACCGGCATCGACAAATTCATCGCCAGCCATTCGCCGCTCAAGCCGGATTTGCATCTGGCTGACGCGTTTTTCTGGACGGCAGGTCAGGCGCAGTTTCTGCGCGAGGAGATTCTGGATGATGCGGATTGGGCGGAAGTGGTGGATCAGTTGAATGTGATGTTGCGTAAGGGGCGGGTGGGGTGATCATCGCGAAGTTGTATCCTCGTTGAACGCCACAGTTGTCCACATGGCATAAATAGACCAAAATCACGTCCTAATTTGAGGTTCTTATTATGCAAAGCGTTCTCGCCGATATGGCTGTCAGTGTCTCTGAACTGAAGAAAAATCCTACTGCCGTGTTGAACGGTGCACATGGGGGGGCCGTCGCTGTCCTCAACCACAATCGCGTCATGGGCTATATGGTGCCGGCCGAAGTTTATGAAGCAATGATGGAGCGGCTTGATGATCTTGAGCTGGCTGACATTGTTCGTTCGCGCCTCCACGAAACGCCCATTTCGGTAAGCCTGGATGACTTATAAGCTTGAGTTTCTGCCGTCTGCGCACAAAGAGTGGAACAAGCTGGGTCATACGTTGCGGGAGCAGTTCAAAAAGAAGCTGGGTGAGAGGCTGAAGCTTCCGAGAATCCCGGCTGACGCCCTCCACAGCATGCCCGACTGCTACAAAATCAAACTCAAAGCCTCGGGATATCGATTGGTTTACCAAGTCATCGACGAACGAATCGTGGTTTCCGTGCTAGCGGTTGGCAAGCGCGAACGCAGCAGCGTTTACGATGCTGCCAGGAACCGTTGAACGAGCCCCCGCTTTATTCAAGTGGCCGATGTTTGTCGATGAGATTCTTGAGTGACCGGACTGGGCCACCAAAGTGTGGGATCAGTTGATGTATCGTCTGGCATGAGGCGCAGCATGTAAAAAAAATTGCGCGAAAAGGCTCAGATGTAAAAAAAACCTCCTTACTGTAAAAAAAATTTCGTTTTGTCCGTCGCATTAGATTTTTCCTTCGAAAAATTACAAATCCAACTCGTGGTACGCCTCGGCCAAGCGTGGGGAGATTTGTTTCAAAACTTGACTGAAATTCCCCTCCAATGCGATATTGATAGTTAGCAAACTAACAGTGTCCGTTATCCCGTGTCCGATTCCCTCGACAGTCTCCAGATGAACATCAGCAGCGCCATGGTGGTGGCCGCCCGGCATTGGCGGAAGATCTGCCAGACCACGCTGGTCAACTATGGAATTTCCGAAGCCTGCGCCGTGCCCTTGTTGATGATCGGGCGTTTGGGCGAGGGCGTGCGTCAGGTGCAAGTCGCCCAGGCTGCGGGGATGGAGAGTCCTTCGCTGGTGCGCTTGCTCGATCAGCTGTGCCACGCCGGTTACGTCTGTCGCACCGAAGATGCCCAGGATCGCCGCGCCAAGTGCCTGAGCCTGACCGATACCGGCCGCGAGCTGGTGCAAGCGGTCGAAGCCGAGCTGGTGCGCTTGCGTCATGAGGTGCTGGAAGGCATCGAGCGCAGCGATCTGGAAGCTACGCTTCGGGTACTGAGGGCTTTTGAGGCGGCGAGTTCGCCTGTGGTGGTCAATTCTTGAACGGTTTTTTCACTGGCATGCCGCCGGCCCGTGACTGGTTTTACGGGGTCCGTACTTTTGCAGCGTCGATGATTGCGCTGTACATCGCCTTGCTCATGCAAATGCCGCGTCCGTATTGGGCGATGGCCACGGTGTACATCGTCTCCAGCCCGTTTCTCGGCCCGACCAGCTCCAAAGCGCTGTACCGCGCGGCCGGTACATTTCTCGGCGCAGCGGCGGCGGTGCTGTTCGTGCCGATGTTCGTGCAGAGCCCCTATGTGCTGGTGGTGGTGATCGCGTTGTGGACCGGCATTCTGCTGTTCATGTCCCTGCATCTGCGCACGGCCAACAGCTATGCACTGATGCTGGCCGGCTACACCTTGCCGCTGATTGCCCTGCCGGTGGTCGATAATCCGCTGGCGGTGTGGGACGTGGCCGAGGCGCGTACCGAAGAGATTTTCCTTGGCATCGCCGTCGCTGCGGTGGTTGGCGCGATGTTCTGGCCGCGACGGCTGGCGCCGGTGTTCAACGATGCGGTGAGCAAGTGGTTCGCCGATGCGACGAGCTACAGCCTGAAGTTTCTCAGCCGCGATGTGCAGCCGGAAGAAGTCACCGCGCTGCGCATGGCCATGGTCGCCAATTTCAACAGCCTCGAGTTGATGATCGGCCAGTTGCCCCACGAAGGCGCGCGGCCACAAACCGTGCGCAACACCAAGGAATTGCGCGGGCGCATGATCCATCTGTTGCCGGTGATCGATGCCCTTGAGGATTCGCTGTACGCCCTCGAACGCCGCACCCCGGAACTGGTGGAGAAATTCCAGCCGTTGCTGACCGCGACCCGGGAATGGCTGGGCTACGCGGACGCCAGTCTCGAGCGCTGGCAAGCACTGAGAGATCAACTTGACGCGTTGCAACCGAGCGCCGAAGCGCTGGAGGAGCGCAAACAGTTGCTGTTCTCCAACGCGATTTACCGCCTCGGTGAATTCATCGATCTGTGGCAGGACTGCCGCAGCCTGCAGGATGCGATTCTGTGCGAGCGCCAGGACAGCTGGCGCGCGGTGTACCGGCATTGGCGCCTGGGCCGGTTGACGCCGTTCATCGATCGCGGACTGATGCTCTACTCGGTGACCTCGACCATTCTGGCGATCATCGTTGCTTCGGTGCTGTGGATCCTGCTCGGCTGGCCGGACGGCGGCAGCGCGGTGATCCTGGCAGCGGTGGCGTGCAGCTTCTTTGCCTCGATGGACGACCCGGCGCCGCAGATTTACCGGTTCTTTTTCTGGACCGGGATGTCAGTGCTGTTCGCCAGCCTTTATCTGTTTCTGATTCTGCCCAACCTGCACGACTTCCCGATGCTGGTGCTGGCGTTTGCCGTGCCGTTCATTTGCGTCGGCACGCTGACCGTGCAGCCGCGATTCTACCTCGGCATGCTGCTGACGCTGGTCAATACCTCGTCGTTCATCAGTATTCAGGGCGCCTACGACGCGGACTTTTTCGCCTTTGCCAACTCCAACCTCGCCGGGCCGCTGGGGCTGTTGTTCGCTTTCATCTGGACGCTGGTGGCGCGACCGTTCGGCGCCGAGCTGGCGGCCAAGCGTCTGACCCGGTTCAGCTGGAAAGACATCGTCAGCATGACCGAGCCGGCCAGTCTGGCCGAGCATCGGCATTTGGGCGTGCAGCTGCTCGATCGGCTGATGCAGCACCTGCCGCGTCTGGCCCTGACCGGTCAGGACACCGGTATTGCCATGCGTGAAGTGCGTGTCGGTCTGAACATGCTCGATCTGCTTGCCTACACCCCGCGCGTCACCGGCGTGCCAAACGCCCTGCTGCGACAAGTGGTGGGCGAGGTCGGCGAGTATTTTCGCGCCTGCCTCAAAGCCGACGAACGCCTGCCGGCACCGAGCGGTCTGCTGATGACACTCGATCGTACCCGCCGAGCGCTGAACGGCCAAGGCGACGATGAAACCCGTCGACACCTGTTGCACGCCTTGAGCGGTCTGCGTCTGGCCTTGCTGCCCGGCGTCGAGTTCGTCTCCAGCGCCGAGCCCGAAGAACCGCTGCCCGATGGAGCGCCCCTATGATCGGTGATCTGGATATCAGCGGCATCTTCCTGCCGACCCTGCTGGTGCTGATGGGCATCACTTACGTGCTGTTTTTGTTGGTGCATGGCGTGCTGCAACGCCTGCACTTTTACCGTCTGGTCTGGCACCGGGCATTGTTCAACGTGGCGCTCTACGCCGTGCTGCTGTACGGCGTGGACTCACTCAGTCGATACCTGATGACATGAAAAAACCGTTTCTGACCATCGGTCGCGTGGTCCTGACCCTGCTGATCGTGACTTTTGCCGTTGTCCTCGTCTGGCGCATGGTGATGTATTACATGTTCGCGCCGTGGACCCGCGACGGCCACATTCGCGCCGACATCATCCAGATCGCCCCTGACGTTTCCGGGCTGATCCAGCAGGTCGAGGTAAAGGACAACCAGTTGATCAAACGTGGCCAGGTGCTGTTCAGCATCGACCAGGATCGCTTCAAACTAGCCCTGCGCCAGGCCAAGGCCGCCGTTGCCGATCGCCAGGAAACCCTCGCCCAGGCCCAGCGTGAAGCCAAGCGTAACCGTGGCCTCGGCAATCTGGTGCCGGCCGAACAGCTGGAAGAAAGCCAGTCGCGCGTCGCCCGTGCACAATCGGCATTGGCCGAAGCCTTGGTGGCGGTCGATAGTGCGCAGCTCAACCTCGATCGCTCGGTGATCCGCAGCCCGGTCGACGGTTACGTCAACGACCGCGCGCCGCGTCCGCAGGAATTCGTCACCGCCGGGCGCCCGGTGTTGTCGGTGGTCGACAGCAACTCCTTCCACATCGACGGCTATTTTGAAGAAACCAAACTCGACGGCATCCACGTCGGGCAATCGGTGGATATCCGCGTGATCGGCGACCGCGCGCGGTTGCGCGGACATGTCGAAAGTATCGTCGCCGGCATCGAAGACCGCGACCGCACCAGCGGCAGCAACCTGCTGCCCAACGTCAACCCGGCGTTCAGTTGGGTACGCCTGGCGCAGCGGATTCCGGTGCGCATCGCTTTTGATGAGGTGCCGGCCGACTTCCGCATGATCGCCGGGCGTACCGCCACTGTGTCGATCATCGACGATCAGCATGAGGAGTCGCAGCCATGAGCAGGGCCTGGTTGATCGCCGGGTTGGGCGTGATGCTCTCGGCCTGTCAGATGGTCGGCCCGGATTATCAGGTGCCCGCCGACGCGGCGGTGCAGCGCAAGGATATTCAGGGTGAGCTGGCAGTCGCCGGCAAACCGGTAATCTCGGCGCCGGTGCCGGCGGACTGGTGGCGGCTGTATAAAGACCCGCGCCTCGATCAACTGGTGCAGCAGGCCATGGCTTCCAATACCGACCTGCGCGTGGCGGCGGCGAACCTGTCGCGGGCACGTGCTCAGGTGGATGAAGCCGAGGCCGCTGGTGGCTGGAGCGGCGGGGTGAAAATGGGCGCGCAACGTTTGCAGGAATCCGGTCAGGCGTTCCTGCTGCCGGAGAAAGTCCCGGTGGCCAACATTGCCGATATCGGCATCAGCGCTTCGTACCAGTTCGACCTGTGGGGCACCTTGCAGCGCGGCATCGAAGCGGCCAAAGCCAATGCCGATGCGACTCAGGCCGCAGCCGACACGGCGCGCATCACTTTGGTGGCGGACGTGGTTCGTGCTTACACCCAGGTCTGCGCAGCCAACGAAGAGCGGGAAATCGCCGAGCACTCTCTCGACCTGCAATCGCAGAGCACCACGCTGATCCAGCGCCTGCGCGATGCCGGGCGGGGCGACGAGACTCAGGTCACCCGTTCGCAGACCCAATTCAAATCCCTGCGCGCCGACTTGCCGCGCTATGAAGCAGCGCGTCAGGCCGGGCTGTTCCGTCTGTCGATGCTGCTGGCCAAACCGGTCGAACAGTTGCCGGCAGGTACCGCCAGTTGCGCTGAGTTGCCGAAGATCGCGCAACTGGTGCCGGTCGGTGACGGCGCTGCGCTGCTCAAGCGCCGCCCGGATATTCGTCAGGCCGAGCGGCGTCTCGCAGCGGCAACCGCCGGCATCGGCATCGCCACCGGTGAGCTGTACCCGGACATCAGCATCGGCGCGACCATCGGCACGGTCGGCATCATCGATGACCTCGGTGATCCATCGACCAACCGCTGGGGCTTCGGTCCGTCGTTGAGCTGGAAAGTGCCGACCAACGGCGCCCGTGCGCGCATTCGTGAAGCCGAGGCCAACACTCAAGGCGCGCTGGCGCATTTCGACGGCGTGGTGCTCAACGCCATCCGCGAAACGCAGACCGGTCTGGCCCAGTACAGCGCGCTGCTGCAACGCCGCGATGCGCTGGCCGAAGCCGAGCAGTCGGCCAAGCTCGCCGCCGAGCAGACGCACCGCTTCTTCCAGGCCGGCCGCGAGTCGTTCCTTGCCGACCTGCAAGCAACCCGCACCTACACCGATGTCACCGCGCAACTGGCCGCCGCCAACACCCAGGTCGCGATGAGCCAGATCGATTTGTTCCTCGCCCTGGGCGGTGGCTGGGAAAGCGGACGAACGAACACCTCGAGCGCCAGCAAACCCTGAGGCCGTTGCTATGCTTTGAAGTGTTGGAGGGGCGCCCCATGCCAAGCGCTCCTGCAATGCACATTGCTCGTGCTGGCCCAGGGGAAACCAATAATGAAAAACCCTTACGCTCTCGGCTTCTGGTGCGCTCTGGTCGCACTGGTGCTGCTCTCGGCCACGTATTTCTACGGGATCATGCTGGCCCACCAGATCGACACGGCGATGATCTTTCTCGACAGCGCCGTTGCGCTGATCGCGGTGATGGCGATCGTCGTCGTCGCGTGGACCTCGATTCAGCTGCAACGGGTCAAGAAGCGCCAGCTCGAACGGGGCCGGATGCTCGTGCTGATCTGGGACACCAAAGTCGCCCTGCGCCGGGTCGAAACGGTGTTCGACCGCTACTTCTGGGGCAGTTACTGGCAGCCCGGGCGAACCTTCGCCGAAGTCATGGGCGAGCTCACCGGCACGCCGCTGGAAAAAAGCCTCGAAGCCCTGAAGAAGCAATGCCTGGAACTCGACAAGCAGATCGCCGATGACGGCTGGCACTGGCTGAACAACGCCCGCGAGCTGTCCGACGTCGCCACGGCCATGGCTCGTGAGCGTTATCAACTGGATTTCTGCGATGTGCGAGCGGATACCACCGGCGGAGCGGTGATCGATCGCGACTTTGAAGTGCTGGTGTATACCTGGACCGCGCGGCTGAAGAGCTTTGATCATCAGCTGGATGAAATCGAGGTTCAATATTCCTGAAATCAAAAGATCGCAGCCTTCGGCAGCTCCTACAGGACAATCGGATTGCAAATGTAGGAGCTGCCGAAGGCTGCGATCTTTTTGCTCTCCCAAGTGTCCATAGACACTCTTTAACCTTTAAACATTGGGCCGTCGTCCGCGCCCGGTGCTAATCTCCACCGCTTAATTGCGCACAGTCGAGCCGCGACCCGATCCCGGGTTCAAGGAAGACGACTTCACCCACAGCCACGGAAACCGATCAGGTCATTCATGAATAAATCAGCAGGCGTGCTTCTCGGAATTGTTGTTGCCATTGGCGCGATCAGCGCAGGCGGGGCCTGGTACACCGGGACCAAGATCGAAGGCGTGCTGAACAACGCCGTGACCAACGCCAACAAAGAGTTGCAGACCGCCATGGCCGGCTCCAACGGCACCGCGTCGCTGGAACTGGTGTCGCTGGAACGCCACACCTTCACCAGCACCGCGCACTATCGCCTCAAGGGCGAGGGCGAGATGTTCGGCGATGCGCCGGTCGAGCTGCTGTTCGTCGACCACATCGAACACGGCCCGCTGCCGTTTTCGCGTCTGGTTTCGCTGAAGTGGCTGCCGGTCATGGCCACCAGCAACTATGAGCTGGAAAAGAGCCCGTCCACGGAAAAATGGTTCGCCGCCACCAACGGCGCCGCGCCGCTCAAGGGCGTGACCAACATCGGCTACGACGAATCGACCACCAGCACTCTGAATCTGGTGCCGTTCGAAACTGCGCTGGATGAGCAGTCGAGCCTGAAGTTTTCCGGTCTGAGCATGGACATCGCCGCCAGCGCCCAGGCGCAGAAGGTCAAGGCCGACGGCTACATGGACAATCTGAAACTGGTCACCGTGTCGGAAGACCAGGCGCCGGTGCAGGTCGAGCTCAACGGTCTGACCCTGGCCAGCAACCTCGCCAAGAGCAGCTACGGGTACTACACCGGGGAAAACACCCTGGAAGTGACCAGCAGCAAAACCACCTTCGGCGCCAAGCCGATGGTGCTGGGCGTAAAGAACTTCGAAATGAAGAACCGCACCGAAGAAAGCGGCAGCAACGCCTCGGGGCGTGCCGACTACAAAATCGGCGAAGTGACGCTCAACGACAAGAAAGTCGGTTCGGCGGCCATGGCCATGAGCCTGAAGAACCTCGACATTCCGTCGACCATGTCGCTGATGCAGATCTACCAGACCAAATTGCAGCCGTACGAAAAAGCTGCCGCCGAGGCCGCCGCACAGGGGTTGCCGGCACCGGAGCTGAATCTGACCGAAGCGGAAAACGCCCAGGTCAAAGCCGATCTGCAGAAGTTGCTGGCGGCCGGTCCGCAACTGGCGCTGGAGAATCTGTCCTTCAACACCGCCAACGGTGAAAGCCGCGCCAATCTGGTGATCGACCTGACCAAGCCGCAATCGATGGACCTGCCGCCGGATCAACTCGGCAAGCAACTGATCGCGCTGCTCGACCTGAACATTCAGGTATCCAAGCCGATGCTCGTCGATCTGCTCAGCGTGCAGGCGCAACTCGATGGCCAGACTGACGCCAAAGCCATCGTCGATCAGTCCAAGGAAGCGGCGGACATGTTCGCCGGCATGGCGGTCGGCTCGCAACTGGCTGTCGCCGACGGCACCAACGTGGTGACCAAACTGCATTACGCGGCCAATCAGGTCGAATTCAACGGCCAGAAAATGACCGTCGATCAGTTCATCGGCTTCCTCATGAGCAAGTTTGCCGGCGTCACCCAAGAGCAATAAGCCCACCGCGCGCCCTCCAGACGCCCGGCCCCTGTGTAAACAGGCGCCGGGCGTTTTGCTGTACGGGTTTTGTACAGATGGGCCGATTCTGAACAATTATTGCGTTGTGAAAACTCGACTACGCTTGCGTGCAGACTGCCTCACCAAGCTTGGCCGAAGGCTGTCATTGTCGGCCACCGTTACGAATGGGCAAGGAGGGCATTGCGACCCGGCTGGCCATGTAAGGATGCTGACAAATGCCGCGTATTGATGGCCCTGTATTACATCGTGGTTTGCGCCCTTTGTTCCGATTCGCCCTGTGCAGCCAGTTGCTCTGGCCAGTGCTGGCGTTGGCCGACACACCCTACGACGAGATGGTGCGCGATGCCCGCGCCGGGCATTACACGCCTGCGCTGACGGTTTTGCGTCAGGTGCCGCCGGGCCAGGCCAGCGACGGCCAGGTCAGCGATCACCTGCAAATCGCCAGTTGGGCCGGGCTCGATGCCGAAGTGGTCAAGGTCTATGAAACACAAGGTCGCGACCGCGTCCTGCCGGTGCAGGCACTGACCGCCGCCGCGCGTGCCTATCGCAACCTCAAGCGCTGGGATCAGGCTACCCAGGTCTACAACAAGGCGCTGGCGCTGGAGCCGGACAACGCTGACCTGCAACTGGGCCTCGCGCTGACTCAGGCCGATGCCGGCAAGCCCGATCAGGCCGTCACCCGCGCCCAGGCGCTGGTCGCCGCCAAACCCGATGATCCTTCCCGCCGCCTCGCCTTGGGCTACGCCCTCGGTCGCGCCGACAAACCTTACGATGCGCTGTTCGAGTTCGATCAGGCCTTCATCCGTGCCGGCAACAAACCGGAGGTGGCCCGCGAGTACGTGGTCGCTCTGCAAAAGGCCCGCCTGCCTGAACCGGCGCTGCGTCTGGCCAGTCAACGTCCCGGTTTGATTGATCCGGTGACCTTGCGCCGGCTCGAAGGTGATCTCGCCGCCGAACGCGTGCGCCTTGCCGAACTGGCCACCCGCAGCGAAAAGGAACGCTATGTCATTGCCGACCGCGCGCTGGCCGATTACGACAAATTGCTCGCAACCTGGACGCCCGACGCCACTGCTCACGACGACGTGACGCGCTGGCGCATCGACCGCATGGGCGCGCTCAAGGCCCGCGCGCGCACTGCCGACGTCATCAGCGAATATCAACAGCTGCAAGCCGAGGGCGTGGAGATTCCGACTTACGCCCTGCGTTGGGTGGCGGCGTCTTATCTGGATCAACGCGAGCCTGAGATTGCCACTGATCTGTATCGCCAGGTGCTTTCAGCGCCGGACGCCGATGTCGGTGATCGTCTTGAGGACACCACTGCGCTGTACTACTCGCTGCTGGAAAGCGACCGCGCCGACGAGGCACGCAAGGTCGCCGAGGACGCAGCGAAAGCCCAGCGTCCGCGTGTCGAACTCAAGGGTTTGCCGGTCGGCAACCCCAACGACGAATGGATGGATGCCCAGCAACTCGCCGCCCAGGCCGGCACCTACGGTTCCGATCTTCCGCACGGCGAAGAGCGCTTGCAGACGCTGGTCGATCAGGCACCGGGCAACCTTGGCTTGCGTCTGGCCCAGGCCGATCTCTACCTCGCCCGCCAGATGCCGCGCCGCGCGGAAAGCCAGCTCAAGGAAACCGAGAGCATGGCCCCGCGCGATGCCGGCCTGGAAGTCGCTCAGGCGCGCACCGCGATGGAGTTGCAGGAGTGGCGGCAGAACGATGCACTGGTCGACGACGTGGTCGCGCGCTATCCGGACAACCGCCAGGTGCAGCGCCTCGCCCGCGAACGCGAAGTGCATGACATGGCCGAACTACGCGTCGAAGCCTACGGCGGCAAGGCCAACGGTGGCGGCAGCGGCGATGCCGGTGCGGTCAGCGGCAGCCGTGATTTCGGTATCCAGAGCACCCTTTACAGCCCACCGATCAACGAGGACTGGCGCGTGTTTGCCGGCGCCGGTTATGCCACCGGTGATTTCGCCGAAGGCACTGGCCACCATCGTTTCCAGCGTGTCGGCCTGGAACGGCGCACCCGTGACATGACCCTCGAAGCCGAGGTGTCGAATCACGATTACGGCTTCGGTGACAAACAAGGCGCACGCCTGGCGATAGCCCGCGACATCAACGATCACTGGCAGTACGGCGGCAGCCTCGAATACCTCTCGGCGGAAACGCCGCTGCGCGCGCTCAACAGCGACATCAAGGCCAACGGCGGCAGTGCGTTCCTGCGCTGGCGCGCCAACGAAAGCCGCGAGTGGCGAGTGTCGGTCAGCCCGTCGCACTTCAGCGATGGCAACAACCGCGTCGAAGCCTTGGTGACCGGGCGCGAGGGCATCTACACCGCGCCGAACATTCAGGTCGACGCCGGCCTGGAAGTCGGCACCAGCCACAACTCGAAATCCGACGACGTGCCGTACTTCAACCCCAAGTCGGACTTCAGCGTGATGCCGCTGGTCAACGTCAATCACGTGCTCTACCACCGCTACGAGACTTCCTGGAGCCAGCAATTCCAGGCCGGCGCGGGCACCTACAGCCAGCGCGACCACGGCACCGGCGGCATGGCATTGCTCGGTTACGGCCAAAGGTACGCCTGGAACGACGTGTTCGATGTGGGCGGCATGTTCAGTGTGATCAACCGGCCTTACGACGGTGATCGGGAAACTGATCTGCGTCTGCTCGTCGACCTCACTTTCCGCTTCTAGAAGAGTTTGAAGATGCCTTTTATCTCGCGTTTCATCCTTCTGCTGGGAGCGCTGCTGATCAGCGCCTGCGCCCAGCAAGCCCCGGCCTTCGCGCCGCCCTCCGAGCGCCCGGTCGCGGCCAGTGAACAACCGTGGCCAAAAAACCATGTGCTCGGCATCGCCTATCACGATGTCGAAGACCGTGATCCCGATCAGGCCGTAGTGGCGGTGCGCACCGAGCGCATGATCGAGCAGCTCGCCTGGCTGCGCGAGAACGGCTACAAACCAGTGACCGTCGACCAGATCATGGCCGCGCGCAAGGGTGGCCCGGAGTTGCCGGCGAGAGCGGTGCTGCTCAGTTTCGACGACGGTTATGCCAGCTTCTATACCCGCGTGCTGCCGGTGCTGCGCGCCTACAACTGGCACGCCTTGCTGGCGCCGGTGGGCACCTGGATCGACACGCCGCTCAATCAACCGGTGGATTTTGCCGGCACGCCGCGTAACCGTGACAACTTCCTGACCTGGCAGCAGATCCGCGAAATTTCCAAGTCCGGTCTGGTAGAGATCGCCGCTCACACCGATGCCAACCACAAAGGCATCCTTGGCAACCCGCAGGGCAACCTGCAGCCTGCCGCCGCGACCCGGCGTTATGACCCGGTGACCAAGCGCTATGAATCCGAAGCCGATTTCCAGGCACGCATTCGTACCGACGTGAAGAACATTTCCGAGAAGATCCGCAAGGCCACCGGTTACAAACCACGGGTCTGGGTCTGGCCGTACGGCACCGCCGACGGTACCTCGCTGACCGTGGTCGGCGAGGAGGGCTATGAAATGGCCCTGACCCTGGACGACGGCCTCGACACCCTCGATAACCTGATGAGCGGGCCGCGCTTTCTCGTCGCGTCCGATCCTGACGGCGAGCATTTCGCCAACAGCATCGTCTCGGTGCAGGCCGAAGCGCCGATGCGCGTGGTGCATGTCGATCTCGACAACGTCTACGACCCGGACCCGGCCCAGCAGGACATCAACCTCGGCAAACTGGTGCAGCGCATGGCTGACCTCGGCGCCAGCACGGTGTTCCTGCAAGCCTTCGCCGATCCCAAGGGCGATGGTCTGGTGCATTCGCTGTACTTCCCCAACCGTCACCTGCCGATGCGCGCCGACCTGTTCGACCGCGTCGCCTGGCAGTTGCGCACCCGTGCCCATGTGAAAGTCTTTGCATGGATGCCGGTGCTGAGTTTCGAGCTGGATTCGAAGCTGCCGCGTGTAACCCGCTGGGACCCGGAAACGGCCATCACCTCGGTCGACCCGAAGCAGTACAAACGCCTGTCACCGTTCAACCCCGAAGTGCGCAAGATCATCGGTGAAATCTATGAAGACGTGGCGCGGCTGACCTCGGTCGACGGCATTCTCTACCACGACGATGCGGTGCTCTCGGATTTCGAAGACGCCAGCCCGGATGCCTTGAAGGCGTACGCCGCTCAAGGTCTGCCGGGTTCGATTGCCGCGCTGCGCGACGATCCGGCAGCGATGCAACGCTGGACTCGCTTCAAGAGCCGCTACCTGATCGACTTCACCAACGAACTGACCGCGAAGGTCCGTGCGATTCGCGGCCCGCAAGTGCTGACCGCACGCAACATCTTCGCCGAGCCGATGCTCAATCCTGAAAGCGAAGCGTGGTTCGCGCAGAACCTCGATGACTTCCTCGCCACCTACGACTGGACGGCGCCGATGGCCATGCCATTGATGGAAAAACAGACGCTGGCCGAGTCCGGCCCGTGGCTGGAAGAACTGGTCGCCACGGTAAAGAAACGCCCCGGCGCGCTCAACCGCACCGTGTTCGAATTGCAGGCGCGTGACTGGAACCAGAAGGATCAGGCCGATATCGATGCTGTGCATCTGGCGGACTGGATGGGCCGGCTCAAGCGCCAGGGCGCGACCAGTTTCGGTTACTACCCGGACAACTTCCTCGACAACCTGCCAGACCTGAAAACCGTAAGGCCTGCACTCTCCAACAAATGGAATCCATAACATGCTGGATAGACTGTTAGCCCTGCTTGTTCTGGCGATTGTCCTTGGCGTTCCGCTGGGGCTGATCTTCCTCGTGACCGGCCAGTTCCTGATGTCGTTCGTGTTCTTCTACCCGCTGTTCATGTCCGGGTTGTGGATCGCCGGCGGCCTGTATTTCTGGCTGCACTGGGAGCGCCACTGGCCATGGCAGGACGACACGCTGCCGCCGCCGCTGGAAGGCGAGCCGCTGATTTCGATCCTGATCCCTTGCTACAACGAAGGCGACAACGCTGCCGATACCATTTACGCGGCGCTGGCCCAGCACTACCCGAACATCGAAGTGATCGCGATCAACGACGGCTCCAAGGACAACACCGCCGAAGTGCTCGATGCGCTGGCCAAGGAAGATCCGCGACTGCGGGTTCTGCATCTGGCGGAAAACCAGGGCAAGGCGGTGGCCCTGCGCATGGGCGCGATCGCTGCGCGCAGCGAGTACCTGGTGTGCATCGATGGCGACGCCTTGCTGGCCCCGAACACCGCGGCTTATCTGGTCGCGCCGATGCTGGATAACGCCCGTCTCGGCGCGGTCACCGGCAACCCGCGGATCCGCACGCGTTCGACCTTGATCGGGCGGGTGCAGGTCGGCGAGTTTTCTTCGATCATCGGCCTGATCAAACGTACGCAACGGGTGTTCGGGCGCATCTTCACCGTCTCCGGCGTGATCGTCGCGTTCCGCCGCACCGCGCTGAACCGGGTCGGCTACTGGAGCCCGGACATGATCACCGAAGACATCGACATCAGCTGGAAGCTGCAACTGGATCACTGGAGCATCTTTTACGAGCCGCGCGCGCTGTGCTGGATCCTCATGCCGGAAACCCTCGGTGGCCTGTGGAAGCAGCGTCTGCGCTGGGCTCAGGGCGGCGCCGAAGTGCTGTTCAAGAACATTCGCGGCATCTGGCAGTACCGCCATCGCTACCTGTGGCCGCTGCTGTTCGAGTACTGCCTGTCCACCGGTTGGGCGTTCACTTTCCTGCTGTCGGTGATTTTCTGGGGCATGGGCAAGTTCATGGTCATGCCCGACGCGATCGCCGTCGATCACCTGATGCCGCCGGCCTTCACCGGTCTGTTGCTGGCGTTCGTCTGCCTGGTGCAGTTCGCTGTCAGCATCGTCATTGACCGGCGCTATGAGCCGGGTCTGGGCAAGACCATGTTCTGGGTGGTCTGGTATCCGCTGGTGTTCTGGCTCGTCAGTCTGCTGACCACCCTGGTCAGCTTCCCCAAGGTGTTGTTCAGCCAACACAAAAAACGCGCGCGCTGGGTCAGTCCTGATCGGGGTATCAAACCGCTGGGCGACGACCAGGAGGAAGTCATCAAATGAAAATTATCCGGACTCGCCAACGGCCCTTTCTGGTGGTGATCGACGTGATCCTCACCGTCATGGCCTGGGTCGGCCTGCTGTTCCTGCTGGTACGCGGGTTATGGCCATTGATCGAAACCAGCGGCGGCCCGCGCATCGATCATTCGGCATTCGATGCCTTGGGGACTCTGCAGGTTTATATGTGGGTGGCGCTGGTCAACGCGGTGATCCTGATCGGCTGGGCGCGTTACCAGCAACGCAAAAGCCGCAGCTTCGCCCAGCGCCGTTTGCCGTCACCGGTGATTGGCGATGAAGGTCTGAGCAAGAGTTTCAAGCTGTGCGATGAGCGTTTCCAGAAACTGCGCACGCCGGGGGTGATGACCATTCACAACGATCAGGACGGCGACATCAGTCATGTCGAAACGCATTTGTGGCCGCTTCAGCAGCAAGCACTACCGGCGCCGCTGGCACCTTTAGAGCATCCACGGGTGATCTTTCTGCATGCCGAAGAAGACGATAATCGTGAGCCGGTGAAACGCCTGACCTGACCTCCACACGGCCTGTGTAGGAGCTGCCGAAGGCTGCGATCTTTTGATTTTGCTTATGTAAAAACAAGATCAAGAGATCGCAGCCTCGTTGCACTCGTCAGCTCCTACAGGACCGGTGTCAGGCCTGGATCAGCGTCCAGGCCTCTTTCATCGGCAGAGGTTGCTTCATTCGCTCGGCCAGCAGCGCCATTGCGCGTTGCTTGTCGCAGGCCACCGCCGCAACGACGATGCCGTCTTTTGCGAACAGGCCAATGAACGGCGGCTGTTCCGGCTCACCGCTGAACTCGACCTCGTCCCATTCCTGCGCGTGACCGAGATAGTCGTAGTTCTTGCCGAAGTGGTACGTCCAGAAAAACGGCACATCCAGATAATGCTCCTCGCCACCGAGCATGTTGGCCGCAGCGATGCGCGCGTGTTGCTGGGCCAGGCGCCAATGCTCGATACGGGTTGGCTGGCCATTCAACGGGAACGTGGCGATATCGCCGATGGCCCACAGGTCATCGCTGACGCGCATGCCGTCATCGACACGCAACGATTGGTCTTCTTCCTTGGGCAATGATTCGAAAGGCTCAGTGGCCGGGTGAACGCCGACGCCGGCGAGAACCAGATCCGCCGCCAGGCGCAGACCGTTGTCGAGCAGCACGCCCTCGACCTTGTTCTCGCCAAGGATCTGCGTAGCCTCGTGTTCGCTGATGAACTTCACCCCGTGCTCTTCGTGCAACCCGCGAATCGCTTTGCCCACCGCTTCGCCGAACTGCTTGGCGAACGGGATTGCATGGCGTGCCAGCACGGTGACGTCCAGGCCGAACTCGCGCAGGGCTGACGCGCATTCGAGAGCAATAAAACTGTCGCCGATGATGACCGCGCGCTGGCCCGGTTGAGCGGCGTTGATGATCTGTTCAGCTTGGGCTTTCGAACGCAGGACGAAGACGTTGGCCAACTCGGCACCAGGCAGCTTCAACGGATTGGGCGCGCCACCGGTGGCGAGTACAGCGGCGTCGTAGCGCAGGATGCCGCCGTTGTTCAGATGGAGTGCTTTGCCTGGGGCGTCGAGTGAAGTCACTTCGCCTTGCACACGTTCAATGCGTTGCGCTTGATAGAACGCCTCATCGCGCAGCGGCGGCACTTCTTTCGGTGACATCTCCCCGGCGAGAACAAATTTGCTCAACACCGTGCGGTCGTAGCCGGCATCCGGTTCGCCATCGACCAGCACGATGCGTCCGCCGAAACCCTTCTCCCGTAGCGCCGCCGCGCAAGCCGTGCCCGCCGCCCCGGCGCCGACCACCACGAACGTTCTTGGGTCGTCAACGGGCGGGGTGTGCGGATCGGGCAGGGGCTGGTCATCGACCCAGACTTCATCGCCGCGCAACTCCAGCGGATAGCGCTTGAGACTGTCCAGCGATGGCGGCTCGCACAGGCCGCCGTCCTCGGCACGGTACGCGGCTTTGTGCCAGGGGCAGATCAACCTGCCGTGACACAGCGCCCCCTCGGCCAACGGCGCCCCGGCGTGTGGACACAGGCCCTGAAACGCCCGCAACTCGCCGTTGGCACGCAGCAGGACAATCTTGCAGTCGCCGATTTCGACTTGCAGGCCACGGTCTTGCGGGACATCGGCGAAACGGGCGACACGGTGCAGGGACATGTTCGGCTTCCTCGCAGGCATTTTTCTTGTGAGTTGGCGGCGCCGCGCGAGGTTCAGCCATTTGCTACTGCCAAGGCACGAACGGTACAGCTATAGTCTGCGGGCCGACGACGGCCTCACTGCACAAGGTGCTCCCGGAATGACCCGATTGACCTCTCTCAACCCATGGCTGGCGGCCATCGCCGTGACCCTTTGCGTGCAGTTCCCGGCGCAGGCCCAGGAGCGCTTCACCCTGAGCATCCCCGGCGTGTCGGATAACCGTCTGTTCACCTCGGCAGCGGCAAGTGACGCACCCGGCTGCGGCGGCAAGAACCAGTCGCCAGCGCTGAGCTGGAATGCCGGCCCGGCCGGTACCCAGAGCTACGCCATCGTCATGCACGACCCGGACGGCCAGAAAGGCTTGGGCGTCGATCACTGGATTCACTACGGCATCAAACCCACCACCCACCAGATCGCGGCCGGCGTCGGCGCCAAATCCGCCCTCGAAGGCGTCGGCGGCACCAACAGCAAAGGCAACACCCATTACATGGGTCCATGCCCGCCAGTGGGCGACAGCGCCCACCACTACATCATTCAGATCTACGCCCTCGACCTCGCCCCGGACGCCCTGCCGGCTGGCCTGACCCGCGCCGAGCTGATGGAGAAAATCAAAGGCCATGTGCTGCGCAACAGCAGCGCGGTGCGGCGTTATCACCGCTGAGGCTCGGCCGCTCACGGGCGGCTGACTGCTCTGATTCCCCAGCCATTTGGCATTGCCCCGCGAAAACGCGCACTATCGAGCCATTGCCAATGCGCTGGAGGACACCGTGGCAGCAAAAATCGACCGCATCGCCCAGCTACTCAACTGCCCGGAAAAGGGCGAACAAATGCGGCGGGCAGTAACCGAGACACGTAAGGAATTTCTGCTGAATCAGCCGGAAGAAGACCTCGTTGAAGAAGACGAGGTATTTGACGAGGCTGAGGAGGAGGGGGATGACGACGATGAATATGATGAGTTTGACTGGACGACGGAGTGACGGCGTTCCAGCGACCTCGTCATTGCTCACAAAAAAGCCCCGGACCATCACAGTCCGGGGCTTTCTCGTATGATTCATGGTGCACCAGGCGGGATTCGAACCCACGACCCCTGCCTTCGGAGGGCAGTACT
>NZ_RCOD01000003.1:22593-63379 GCF_004307505.1 Pseudomonas sp. Sample_11 | reverse complement strand
GAGCATTTTCTTTGAGCGCTGCGCAGATTGCTAGGTTTTCACACAGTCTGATTGGGCGGGTTTATCGGCGTGGGCGCGGTCGTCGGCGCCATCGTTGAGATGTGGGTCAGTGGCCAAGTGATCCGCTACGCCTTCATCGGCTATCTGGGCGTGACCATCGTCGATTGCCTGCTGCGCCGAGGATTTCTCACACAGTCCCAAACCACATTACCACGGCGACTGACCACGACGGAAACATCCGCCGGCGGCGTAGGCATCGGCGCCATCGCGACGTTTCTCGGCGTAGGAGGAAGCGTCATGACCGTTCCGCTGCTGCGCCGCTGCGGGCTGAGCATGTCGAAAGCGACCTCCATGGCCAATCCGCTCAGCGTGCCAGTGGCGCTGGCCGGCACACTGACGTACATGGCGCTGGCCGGGTTCACTGAGTCTGATTTGGGCGTTTGGTATATCGGGTATGTCGATGTGCTGGCGTTTGCGCTGCTGACGGTTGGTTCGTTGCTGGGGATCAGATTGGCTGCGCGGTGGATAGGGCGAATACCGGATCGGGTGCATGCCTGGATCTATATTGGTTTGCTCATCGTGGTGCTGCTGAGCATGTCGCTCAAATGAATCGTTGATTGACGCTGGCGAAAGAAATCAGAATCGGCGTCGGGCGTTGCCCTCCAGTCTTCAGCAGAGAACCACGATGTTGATCTTCAATTGCACCGAAGCCGCCAGCAAGTTTTTCAGCCGTGTCCATAAAGGCAAAACGATCACGCCGGTGGACACCAAACCGCCGTCATCGGTTATTGAGGATGATGAGCTGAACGGCGCGGACGAACAGTGGTTGGTTCATGCGATCACTGTGCAGCGCAAACATGTGTTGTTGGTCCTGCACATCAAAACCCGCTATTGCGTGATCCTGGCTGATGCCAAAAAGGCCGACGCCGAAGGGTTTGTAGCGTGGTTTAACGAGCGTTGGCGCGAAGGTCTGATCCGCGATGCAATCAATCATGACCTCATGCAATGGGTTGATGCGGGGACAATGACCGATCGTCTCGAGCTGAGTCGCGAGTATCGTTTTTATCGCCGTGGCCATCGCAGCGCACAAAAGCACATCGAACAAATCGCCTGGTTTTTCGAGGATTGCGCGGCAGAGTGGGGCTGTTTGCCCCAAGGCGAACGTGCAGCTATCGGTTTCGATGCGCGGATGAATTCGCAAATGCGAAACACCAAGGACCGAAAAGATTACTTTCGCCCTGATGAAGAAATGCTCGCTCATTGGCTGCGCCAGTATTGCGGAGTGGAAGATCTGGGCGTTCAGGCTGCACTTGAACGACGCAGGGAGGCGGAGCGGGAGATTCGAGCGTTTGAAGAAGGGGCACGCATCAACTGAGCGTCACTCCAACCCCGGCGCGTCACGAATAATGAAGTGATCCAGGTTCTCGATATTGGCATTGAAGACCTCGAAAGGCTTTTCGGGGTTCTTCTTGCCGGGCACCTGCTTCAACTCCGGCGTCACCCCATAAAAGAAACAGAACAACGCCTTGTCGCTATCTACCGCGTGCTTGATCTCTTCCAGAAACGCCTTGCGCTTGCGGTAGTTGTCAATCAGCTTCTTGTTCAGATAAACACTGACCGGATACGGCTTCTTCTTGCTGTCTTCAGGTTTCTTGAACCAGACCTTGTCCTCGAAATCGATACGAAAACTGGCGCTGTGGAAGTCCTCGATCTTCTTGATCCGCCCCCAGTAAATCAGCCCCTTGTTGTCCGTCAGATACTCGATCTTCTTGAAGAACGAACTGTACGGCGCCGTATGCTCGCCAATCTTCAACGGCATGCGCTTGAGCAAATCCTTGTCGGCGAAGTTGGAAACAAAACACTCCACCGGATGCGCAAACACACTGGTCTTATCCGGCGCCGACTCACGACCCACCGAGTCTTTACCACTGCCCGCCGCCGCCCGCACCGGATCATCGCGCAACACATCCGCCGCCCCCGCTGGCGCGACAGGCTTGCGCACATACTCACGCCGGGTCAGTAACAACTCCGATGGGAAGTGTTCCTCACGCCCGTCATCCACCTCGCCATCCGCCGTCTCAACGCCAGAAGCCGACGCCTTCAAACTCACATACGGACAACCCGCCACATGCTGCGTCGTGGGCAGATTCTTGAAGTGCGGCGTGCGCACGTAATTCACATTCTTCGCGTTGAACGTACCCAACTCGTTGGAAGCCTCGAACGCCGCACGACAGGCATCGTTGGGGCACTGGAAGTGTTCCTTCGCCGAGTCAAACGCCACAGTTTCATCGAAATTGAGATCGCGAACGTCATAGATCGACAACTTGTCGTCGAGGCTGAGGCAGTAGGCGAGATCGAATTTCATGGTGGGGCTCGGATCCTTGAGTGGGGGAGGGGTATTAATAGCGGGAGGTGGCGCGGGTTGCACTGATTGTTTTCAGGATGATGCGAGATTTGTGGGAGGTAGCGTGCTGGCGACTCCTAGCATCAACCAGATTTCAATACTCACACCGCCATTGCAGGTTACGCATCACCCTGTGGAGAGGGAGCGTGCTCCCGCTGGGCTGCGGAGCTGCCCCAAGAACAGCAAATACGGTTGGTCAGATAAACCGCGATTATTCCTTTTCGAGTCTTCCTACGTTGTCATACAGCAAAGCAGTGAAAGCCTCTCTGTCGTCAGAATGGTGGCAGCGTCGATGACAGTTTGGGCACAGCGCTACGGTGTTGCTCTTCAAGTCCGTCCCGTTGTCCGACAAATGCTTAACGTGGTGAACCTCAAGGTAAGGTTCTCCATTCATTTCAAAAGGACCTGTTTGTCCACATCCCTCACAGACACCCTTGGCGTTGAACAGAATCCAATCTTTGACTTGGGATATGCGGGCATAGGTTTTGATTGTCCTGACGATTTGCTGGGGTATCTGCGCACCCTCTGGCCCACTCACAAAATCACGATGTTTCGCTCGTTGTACATTTCGAAGTGATGATTCTTCTTGCGTGGAAGGTGTACCGGAATCCAGCGTAATAAGACCTTTCGATTCTAAGATTTTGATCAGGCGCGCAGTAATCCCTGAACCGAGATTCACCTTTGGTTTGTAGCTAGAGATCGTTTTCAGCCCAAGATCTTCGAACAGAGCGGTAATGTTCTGCAGTCGATAGTCGATCGACTTGGTGTTTCGCCCGGCGAGTACGCCGCTCTGCAGACGCCTGTGCTCCGAGGACTTATTAAATTTTTGATCATTTGCGTAGCGGGCCTGAATATCGAGATAGCCATCAACCGAAGCTTCAAGCTCCTCATCCGTCCAGCCACTATTTTCCTTTTCCGTATCCATAAAATCGCCGAGGGTTGAAAACCCTCGGACGATACTGAGTGGCCATTACTGTTGTCTACGAAAATTCCTACAAAAAATAGCGACGGATCTCGCATGTGATCCTACAAGCGTATCGCTTACCCCATTGAATGCTTCGACGACTGAAACGCCTAAGCGAACCTCCTTCACCAAGGTTTCGTCGCGGTAGCTTTTTGCGATATTTGATCGCTCAACAGATAGGGCATGTCTCGCAGTCGAATCCAACCTTCGTTTTGCCAATGTAACAGACTCAGAGACATCTCTGGCCAATCTAATAAACTCAGCATCGGTCGATTTAAATGTCCCGAAGGTTCAGCATCGTGCAATGTCGGCACCACCTGATGAGTCAGCCACTCACGCAACAATTGATTCCCCGGAACATAGTGATACACCAATAATGCGTATACAACTGATTCGCTTATCATCAGTTGCTTGTCGGGTTGCTGGAAATACTCAATCCACAAAACGCGACGCTGATCTTAATCTAGTTTGTTGACCACGCGCTCACTCAAATGGATACCCATCAATCGACCAGTATCGCGGGCACAGAACCAGGGCTGATCTTCCAATAGGAAGGCGTGAAGAGCGAGATGGTGGCGGGAAAAGACGGTTACAGGCAGAGTATCAGAAATTACTGCGCCATGATTCTGGGTTGGGTGAAGCTTTGGTTGTTCAGGTATATCCATTACCTCTTCGCTAGATTTTGGCAGGCCTGACCCAACATAGATTACACATAAGAAATCCCAACAAGCAGTGCAACGACATAATTGACGCATGAACCTTCAAAGGCGATAGCGTGTATTGTAATTGGCAAAGCTCTCTACGGTAGGCGTTTCTTAGGCGCCTGTATAAAATAATATCTGTAAAATGGTTTTTTTGAAAGATAGGGCTTTTATTCAAAACTTGTAGAAGTAATCATCTGTTGATGATGCTGGTTTGATGCTTGGAGTTAGGGGTTGTAAGATTAACGGTCTGTTTTTAGTTGCCAGTGAATCTGATACCTGGCGGTAGAAATTATCTCGTCAAAAGATCTCGCTTGAATATTGGGTTCGTTATTTTCCGTTGGGTAATTCGATGATTTTTTTCCGCCTATTATTAGTATTTCAATTTTTTTATTTATATTTTGTTTTAATGCGTGTCGGTAGCTCGCTGCTTGAATGTAGTCAGAGTGATTTATGGGGTGTGAAGGTCTTTTAAGCTCGATTAACAAATAGTCACCATACATATTTTCATGTAATAATACATCTGGTCGAGAAGAACCATTTGTGCCTGTAAAAGATTTTTCAAGATGGTTCTCTATTTGGCGCTTTAGTGTGATATTTGAGCTGAATAGGGAGTATGTCGAGCCTAGTATCCATAGGTTGTTTTCTATCGCGGTATGCATTTCTTTTTCAAGTGTTCTTGGATTTAGTGCGAGTGACTCCAGGTGATCGAGAAAAGTAAGGCGAGATTTTGCGTTTTTGATAAGTCTAGAGACTTCGTTCAGTCCAAAGTCGTTGAGGGATTCCGCGATGTTAACAATATCAGCTCTGTCAGTGGTTGCTATATGTTTTATGATCGCTTTGTAGTCTGTGTTTTCCAGTGCATATAATGTGGTTTTTATAATATTTTCTATTTCTTCTATTGGTGTATTGAAGTGTTTTGTTAGTATCTCTTTAATTGCTGATCTGGCTATCTGGTGGTTGTCGTTCGGTAACGATGTTAGCCTGTTTTTAAGGATGGTTTCTAAACGGGTCTGTAAGTTTTTACCGAGGTTTTTTGCCGGTAAGTATCCAGAGATTCGAGGGTGTTCGATTGAATCTAAGGCGTTTGATATACACTGCATGCGAAACTCTATCGACGCCTTGGTTCTGGCTGACAGTGCGCCCTCTCTTAACTCTCGGTTGAAGTTTGCTTTACTGTATGGTGTGGACGTTTTTTCAAAATCAAGCATTTTTAGATAAGCATCTATGGACGCTTCTAGTTCTAGGTCATTCCAATCATGTATGTTGTTAATCAAATTAATTGTCTCAAGCAGCTTTTATTGATTCGGGCGAGGGCTGTAAGGCTTTTTTCTTGAGTCTTCACCGTTAACCCCCAAGTATCGCCACAGCATTGGATGCACGTAAAAAAAAGATGATCTTTTTACTTCGCTTTCTGAAATTTCAGGATCGTTATCTTGGCTCCATATAGTAGATGAGTAACTATCTCTTTTTACGCCGACTATTCCCACTTTGTAGAGGTTGCGCAACAGTTGATTCAGGAAGGTAGATCTAGATATAGTGTTGTCTTGGACAAGTGATCGCGCAAGTAGCGCCATTGGATCTTTCGGGGATTTTTCATTAATGGCTAATTCAATTGCAATTTCTTCAATTTGTTCTCTGGTGATTTCTGAATGTTTGAATCCATCTTTTCTTTTTTTAAGTATCTCGCAATAGCTTCCTAAGAGAGGGAAGTCACCAAACCATTCATGGCATAACGAGTTGAATCTCTTCTTCGAATAAGTTATTTCAGCGTCTCGTATCATTTTTGCAGTTATTTTTGGATGGCCTTGTGCTTGTTCCAAACATTCATTCATGAACAAAATCGCATCTCGAGGTCGCATTAGCGTTCTATCAAGCATGAAGTCTAATGATCTTTCGCTACCCACATGAGGTGGGAGTATGTCCTCGGATTTTACTCGGTCTTGGGTATATGCTTGTCGAATCATAAGGCTCGTGCGCTTGTCTAACATTTCCTCTATTTGTTCTTTGTTCCATTTTATCCGTAAAAACATATCCTCATATTTTTCTTCTTGGAAACCGGCATCTCTTGTTCGGTCAAATACTCGGCCAAGCAAATCAAGTCTGAGTGCGACAATGATTTTAACAGGACTTACTTTCCTGAAAGTCTTTATTGTTTCTATCAAGGCCCGAATAAGTCGGTAACGCATCTCGTCTTCGACCCAGTTATCATCTAGCTTGTCGATGATGATGAAAAATTTTTGTTGGGTGTCGTTAAATATATCTTGAGCTAATAAGTTTATGACGTTATTAAGGTCTTGGACTTGTACTTTGTTTACAACGGCCTGGGCGCGACTGCATATTTCTTGTTTTGACTCTCTCGTCAGTTTTTCTGCTCCTGAGGCGTTGATTGGGATTCCGAGTGCGTTTAGATCTATATCTCCTTTAAGTTCATTCTCCAGCTTGGTTGTTAGCTCTCTGATTCTTGTGTCTGTTTCAAGCCAAAATTTATCTCCCCATTGACGGAGGTAGTTGATGGCTTTTTCTTTCTTTTGGTCTCTTCTGAAAATTTCAGAAAGGCGTGCTAAAAACGTTCTGTTAGAGTTTTCGTTGGTGATTTTAAATTTGTTTTTTATTAACTCTACGGATAAAACGTGTCGCCATAGGAGTTGGTAGAATAAGTCGAGGTTTACTCCTAAGCTTTCAAAGAATGTAAGTATGTTTGAATTGGATATATAGCTGATAGATAGCTCTTCTGGAAGAAGTTCTATTACATGCTCTTCTTTTTGTTTTATTTTTTCCAATAAGGCACTTTTGCCGGCACCAGTTCTCCCAAGAGCAATGCATCTAGGATTGTGAATCTCTGTTAAGACTTCAAAGTCACCGGTATCGAGAAAGCAGTCTTGCAGAAAGCGATGGTCGTCCTCTGCGCTCATAGCGCCTACAGACATATGCTTTTTATATTTGAACTGTGGAGCGGGGTCTTTTTTTTCGATGCCCATATCGTTCTCCAATAAAAAAGCCCCGCGTTTGCGGGGCTTTTTAGCTTTCCCGACAAAAAGTAAGGTTAGCTTTTATAGCATGGGGTCATATTGCCATCAATCCCAGCTCAACGCCCCACCAGTCTGATACTCAATAACCCGCGTCTCAAAGAAATTCTTCTCTTTCTTCAAGTCCATAATCTCGCTCATCCAAGGGAACGGGTTAGTCGTCCCTGGGTACTCTTCTTTCAAACCAATCTGCGACAAACGACGGTTAGCGATGAACTTCAGGTAGTCCTCCATCATCGCCGCGTTCATGCCCAGTACGCCGCGAGGCATGGTGTCACGGGCGTATTCGATCTCCAGCTGCGTGCCTTGCAGAATCATCTGGGTCGCTTCTTCCTTCATTTCGGCATCCCACAGGTGTGGGTTTTCGATTTTGATCTGGTTGATCACGTCGATGCCGAAGTTCAGGTGCATGGATTCGTCGCGCAGGATGTATTGGAACTGCTCGGCGACGCCGGTCATTTTGTTGCGGCGGCCCATGGAGAGGATTTGGGTGAAGCCGCAGTAGAAGAAGATGCCTTCCAGAACGCAGTAGTAGGCGATCAGGTTGCGCAGCAACTCTTTGTCGGTGTCCGGGGTGCCGGTTTCGAACTTCGGATCGGAGATCGAACGGGTGTACTTCAGGCCCCAGGCGGCTTTTTTCGCGACCGATGGGATCTCGTGGTACATGTTGAAGATTTCGCCTTCATCCATGGCCAGCGATTCGATGCAGTACTGGTAAGCGTGGGTGTGGATCGCTTCTTCGAACGCCTGGCGCAGGATGTACTGGCGGCATTCCGGGTTGGTGATCAGGCGGTACACGGCCAGGACCAGGTTGTTGGCAACCAGGGAGTCGGCGGTGGAGAAGAAGCCGAGGTTGCGCATGACGATGCGGCGCTCGTCGTCGGTCAGGCCTTCCGGGTTTTTCCAGAGGGCGATGTCGGCGGTCATGTTGACTTCTTGCGGCATCCAGTGGTTTGCGCAACCGTCCAGATACTTCTGCCAGGCCCAGTCGTACTTGAATGGCACGAGTTGGTTGAGGTCGGCGCGGCAGTTGATCATGCGCTTTTCGTCAACGGCGACACGAGCGGAGGCGCCTTCGAGTTCGGCGAGGCCTTCGGCGACGTCGAGGGAGTTCAGTGCAGCCTTGGCGCGGGCCACGGCGGCCGAGTCGTCGGCGGTGACGGCGCGGGCTTCCAGCGCGGCGGCGCCGCCGGCGTTGTCGAGGCGGTCCATGTTGGCTTCGCTTGCGTGGCCGGCATTGGCGCCTTTCACGGTTGCGACTTCACTGTCTTCTTTATCGAATTCGTCCCAGCTCAGCATGACGTGTCGTCTCCTGCGTGAGGGCTTGTGCCCGTGTGAAACCTGATGGGTTGGTTTTTCACACGGCCAAACAAGCCGCGTTGGATGTCGTTTTTTGCAGCGCTGCACGCAGGCAAATAAACAGAAATTTTGACGGGTCCCGAGAGCCTCTGATGGGCGCAATCAGCGTCTGGCACTGTTGCGGGGCTTCAGAATGGCTTTTGCTCCCTGTAAGGGAATATTGCTGACCCGTATAGGGCGGCATTATAGGGAAATTTTTACCGGCGTGGTGCGGCGAATCGGCTCATGGCGAGGCCGAGGAGGGGGTGGATTTCGGTCCGACCGAGGGATTACAGGGCTTTGCGCGGAATTGGCCCGAGCAGATTTTTTTTCGTTAATTTTTTGGCAGGTGGTTTTTTGTTTAAAAAATAGCCAGAAAAGCGGGTTTTTCACTATATCTAGTGTTTTGCAAGCGTTTTTCACGGCTCCAGACACAACTGAGCCCGACCGAAGCCGGGCTGGAATCGACCCTCAATGTAGCGCTGAGCGATCCGATTCGGTGCAGTCTGATTCAGTTCGTGCAGCCGTTGCCCATGATGCTGTAGCGCAGGATGTGGCGTTGGCCTTTGGAGTCGTCGTATTCCATTTTTGCCGGTACAACTTCGCAGACATTCGGAACGTCGCTCATCGATACAACTTTGGCGATGTCCAGATGTGTGGAGTAAGTGTATTCCTCGATGACCGGTTGTTGCTGTGCGACATCAGTCGGGACCTCGTCTGCCATGGCGGTTGCGCACAGACTGCTGAGGGCCAGAACCAATAAAGCTTTCATTTCTAATTCACCTTTTTGAGGTCGAGTGGGGTCACGCAACCTTTTTAGGGTTGCGTGTGCAGCTTGAGTATTTGATGCGTTACTTGGAGAGCTGGATTAACGGCCTTCGTGGGGGCTGTAACGTTGTTAATCGCGGTTGCCTTGTTGGCGAGGTGAATTTTAGGGCGGTGGGGCCGGGGTAAACAGAGCGGGTTTTGATAAACACTTTTGGCATATTTGGTAACAATCCCTCGTGCGGGCCCTGTAGGAGCTGTCGAGTGCAACGAGGCTGCGATCTTTTGATCTTGCTTTGAAGATCAAAAGATCGCAGCCTGCGGCAGCTCCTACAACCATCGTCGAATGGTTCTATGGGCCCCACCCGGCTACAACGGGGTCATACAAAAACAACTATTACACCGAGGTAGGAAAGATGAGTGCGGCTTCTCTGTATCCCGTTCGTCCCGAGGTTCTGGCAAACACGCTGACTGACGAGGCGACCTACAAAGCCATGTACCAGCAGTCGGTCGTCAACCCTGACGGCTTCTGGCGCGAGCAAGCCAAGCGTCTGGACTGGATCAAGCCTTTCACCACGGTGAAGCAGACGTCGTTCGACGATCACCATGTCGACATCAAGTGGTTTGCCGACGGCACCTTGAACGTTTCCTATAACTGCCTCGACCGTCATCTGGCCGAGCGCGGCGATCAAGTCGCGATCATCTGGGAAGGCGACGATCCTTCCGAAAGCCGCAACATCACCTACCGCGAACTGCACGAGCAAGTGTGCAAACTGGCCAACGCCCTGCGTGGCCAAGACGTGCACCGTGGCGACGTGGTGACCATTTACATGCCGATGATTCCCGAAGCCGTGGTCGCCATGTTGGCCTGCACCCGGATCGGCGCGATTCACTCGGTGGTGTTCGGCGGTTTCTCGCCGGAAGCCTTGGCCGGTCGCATCATCGACTGCCGCTCGAAAGTGGTGATCACCGCTGACGAAGGCATCCGTGCCGGCAAGAAGATTTCCCTCAAGGCCAACGTCGATGACGCGCTGACCAACCCGGAAACCAGCAGCATCCAGAAAGTCATCGTCTGCAAGCGCACCGGTGGCGACATCAAGTGGAACCAGCATCGCGACATCTGGTACGAAGACCTGATGAAAGTCGCGGGCACCGTTTGCGCGCCGAAAGAGATGGGCGCCGAAGAAGCGTTGTTCATCCTTTATACCTCCGGCTCCACCGGCAAGCCGAAGGGCGTGCAGCACACCACCGGCGGTTATCTGCTGTATGCGGCGATGACCCACGAGCGCGTGTTCGACTATCGTCCAGGCGAAATCTACTGGTGCACCGCCGACGTCGGCTGGGTCACCGGCCACAGTTACATCGTCTACGGCCCGCTGGCCAACGGCGCGACCACCGTGCTGTTTGAAGGTGTGCCGAACTACCCGGACATCACCCGGGTGGCGAAGATCATCGACAAGCACAAGGTCAACATCCTCTACACCGCGCCGACCGCGATCCGCGCGATGATGGCCTCGGGTCAGGCTGCCGTGGAAGGCGCCGATGGCAGCAGCCTGCGTCTGCTCGGTTCGGTCGGTGAGCCGATCAACCCGGAAGCCTGGGACTGGTACTACAAGAATGTCGGCAAGTCGCGTTGCCCGATCGTCGATACCTGGTGGCAGACCGAAACCGGCGGCAACATGATGAGCCCGTTGCCGGGTGCTCACGCGCTGAAGCCGGGTTCGGCGGCGCGTCCGTTCTTCGGTGTGGTGCCGGCGCTGGTCGACAACCTCGGCAACATCATCGAGGGCGAGGCCGAGGGCAATCTGGTGATTCTCGATTCGTGGCCGGGTCAGGCGCGTACGTTGTACGGCGATCACGATCGTTTCGTCGATACCTACTTCAAGACCTTCCGTGGCATGTACTTCACCGGTGACGGCGCGCGTCGCGATGCCGATGGTTACTACTGGATCACCGGGCGCGTGGACGACGTGCTCAACGTCTCCGGCCACCGCATGGGCACCGCCGAGATCGAAAGCGCGATGGTCGCGCATCCGAAGGTGGCCGAAGCTGCGGTGGTGGGTGTGCCGCATGACATCAAGGGGCAGGGCATCTATGTCTACGTGACCTTGAAGAATGGCGAGGAGCCGACCGAGCAGTTGCGCCTGGAGCTGAAGAACTGGGTGCGCAAGGAGATCGGCCCGATCGCTTCGCCGGACGTGATCCAGTGGGCACCGGGGCTGCCGAAGACCCGTTCGGGCAAGATCATGCGCCGCATCCTGCGCAAGATTGCCACGGCGGAATACGATGGCTTGGGCGACATCTCGACCCTGGCGGATCCGGGTGTGGTGCAGCATTTGATTGATACGCACAAGACCATGAATGTTGCTTAAACGTTAGAAACATAGGAGCCCTGTCCGGTGATGCCGGGCGGGGCTTTTTTGTGTCTGGTGGATTTGTGTCGATCGGGCTGGCCTCTTCGCGAGCAGGCTCGCTCCCACAAGGAAACGGGCGCATTTCAAATGTGGGAGCGAGCCTGCTCGCGAAGGCGATCTGTCAGACACCGCAGTATTCACCTGTAGGAAGCCGCAACACCCCAACCAATAATTATCGATCTGCACCGTCAGACCTTTCCCGCTGTTACCCGCCACAGGCCAATGTGTAACCGCCCGCGCCAAACCGGGGCGAAGGGAAACGCGGTGCGCCGTTTTAGAGCCTCCAATGCCCCGCGGAAAAATAAGACATAACGCTGCGCTTGCCGGATTAGAAGGGTTTGCGAATAATGGGCCCGCAACTTGCAATATGTATCGGTTCACTGTCTTTCGCTCTTGCATGAAATTGCAGGGCTGTCAATGAGCTCAAACCGCTTTCTCGGTGCATCTGTAATTAGTTGTCGCATTGAAGAAATATCGGCTTCGGGCCTGTCGTTAGAATGCCGATCACTCGCTCATCGTGGCTGACGTTGAAATCGCCTGCGGTTTCAATGGGAAATTTCCGCCGATGCGCAACCGATTTCCGATTCACCCATTCGCATATTGGGCTGTCGCTCACTCTGCCGTTTTTGCCCTTTACCGATGGAGTCCCAAGATGAAGAAACTTGTGCTGCTTGGCGCCCTGGCACTGTCCGTGCTGTCGCTGAATGCCGTCGCTGACGAAAAACCTGTGAAGATCGGCATCGAAGCGGCTTACCCTCCATTCGCTTCGAAAGCACCGGACGGCAGCATCGTCGGTTTCGACTACGACATCGGCAACGCGCTGTGCGAAGAAATGAAGGTCAAGTGCGTGTGGGTCGAGCAAGAGTTCGACGGTCTGATCCCAGCTCTCAAAGTGCGCAAGATCGACGCGATCCTGTCGTCGATGTCGATCACCGAAGATCGCAAGAAGTCGGTCGACTTCACCAACAAGTACTACAACACCCCGGCGCGTCTGGTCATGAAGGCCGGCACTCAGGTCAGCGAAGGTCTGGCTGAACTGAAGGGCAAGAACATCGGCGTACAGCGTGGCTCGATCCACGAGCGTTTCGCCCGCGAAGTTCTGGCTCCATTGGGCGCCGAGATCAAGCCGTACGGCTCGCAGAACGAAATCTACCTCGACGTGGCTGCCGGTCGCCTCGACGGTACCGTGGCTGACGCTACCCTGCTGGACGATGGTTTCCTGAAAACCGACGCCGGTAAAGGCTTCGCGTTCGTTGGCCCGGCCTTCACCGACGTCAAATACTTCGGCGACGGCGTAGGTATCGCAGTGCGCAAGGGCGACGCCCTGAAAGACAAGATCAACACTGCCATCGCGGCCATCCGCGAAAACGGCAAATACAAAGCAATCCAGGACAAGTACTTCGCCTTCGACATCTACGGCAAGTAAGACGTCTCTGCGACAAGTCCGAAATGGCGCAAGCAACAGAATCTCTGCGGTTTGCGCCATTTTTTCATCCCAACTTTCGAGGACCTGAATCATGTTGAAAGGCTACGGGGCTGTCATCCTCGATGGCGCATGGCTGACGCTTCAGCTCGCCTTGTCGTCCATGGCTCTGGCCATCGTTCTCGGGCTGATCGGTGTCGCGTTGCGCCTGTCGCCGGTGCGCTGGCTGGCGTGGCTGGGCGACCTGTATTCGACGGTGATCCGCGGCATTCCCGATCTGGTGCTGATCCTGCTGATCTTCTACGGCGGTCAGGACTTGCTCAACCGCGTCGCGCCGATGCTCGGCTATGACGACTACATCGACCTGAACCCGCTGGCCGCCGGTATCGGCACCCTCGGTTTCATCTTCGGTGCGTACCTCTCGGAAACCTTCCGTGGTGCGTTCATGGCGATCCCCAAAGGCCAGGCCGAAGCGGGCATGGCGTACGGCATGAGCAGTTTTCAGGTGTTCTTCCGGGTGATGGTGCCGCAGATGATTCGTCTGGCGATTCCCGGCTTCACCAACAACTGGCTGGTACTGACCAAGGCCACCGCGCTGATTTCCGTGGTCGGTCTGCAAGACATGATGTTCAAGGCCAAGCAGGCGGCGGATGCCACGCGCGAGCCTTTCACCTTCTTCCTCGCAGTGGCGGCGATGTACCTGGTGATCACCAGTGTTTCGTTGCTGGCATTGCGTCACCTTGAGAAGCGCTACTCGGTAGGCGTAAGGGCGGCTGATCTATGATCTTCGACTACAACGTCATCTGGGAGGCACTGCCGCTGTACTTCAGCGGCCTGCTGACCACCCTCAAATTGCTCGCGCTGTCGCTGTTCTTCGGTTTGCTCGCGGCGTTGCCGCTGGGGCTGATGCGCGTCTCGAAAAACCCGTTCGTCAACGGCGCCGCGTGGCTGTACACCTACGTGATTCGTGGCACGCCGATGCTGGTGCAGCTGTTCCTGATCTACTACGGTCTGGCCCAGTTCGAAGCGGTACGCGAAAGCTTCCTGTGGCCGTGGCTGTCGAGCGCAACGTTCTGCGCCTGCCTGGCTTTTGCCGTGAACACCAGCGCCTACACCGCAGAAATCATTGCCGGCAGCCTCAAGGCCACGCCGAACGGTGAGATCGAAGCGGCCAAGGCCATGGGCATGTCGCGCTTCAAACTGTACAAGCGCATTCTGCTGCCGTCGGCCCTGCGCCGCGCGCTGCCGCAGTACAGCAATGAAGTGATCATGATGCTGCAGACCACCAGTCTGGCGTCGATCGTGACCCTGATCGACATCACTGGCGCGGCACGTACCGTCAACGCGCAGTTCTATCTGCCGTTCGAGGCGTACATCACCGCTGGCGTGTTCTACCTGTGCCTGACCTTCATTCTGGTCAAGCTGTTCAAACTGGCCGAGCGTCGCTGGTTGAGCTACCTCGCGCCACGGAAGCACTGATATGCAACGCATCGACCACGTATTGCCGTGGAGCCACTTGGGCAGCGAGCGCAAGGTTTCGGTTTTCCGTTTCGGCAGCGGCGAGCGCAAGGCCTACATCCAGGCCAGCCTGCACGCCGATGAACTGCCGGGCATGCGCACCGCCTGGGAGCTGAAAAAGCGCCTCGGCGAACTCGAAGCCCAAGGCTTGCTCAACGGCGTGATCGAGCTGGTGCCGGTGGCCAATCCGATCGGTCTAGGGCAATTGCTGCAAGGCAATTTCCAGGGCCGTTTCGAGGCGGGCAGCGGCAAGAATTTCAACCGTGATTTCGTCGAGCTCAGCGCGCCGGTCGCGGCGGCACTGGGCGACAAGCTCGGTGATGATCCCCATGCCAACGTGCGCCTGATCCGCCAGGCAATGGCCGACCACTTGGCCGGCTTGCCTGAAGCGAGCAGCCAGTTGCAGGGCATGCAGCGTGTGCTGCTCAGCCACGCTTGCACCGCCGATGTGGTGCTGGATCTGCACTGCGATGCCGAAGCCGCGCTGCACATGTACGCGCTGCCGCAGCACTGGCCGCAGTGGCGTTCGCTGTCGGCGCACCTGAACGTCAAGGTTGGTTTGCTCGCGGAAGATTCCGGCGGCAGCTCGTTCGATGAAGCCTGCTCGTTGCCGTGGCTGCGCCTGTCGCGGCAGTTTCCCGATGCGCAGATTCCGCTGGCGTGTCTGGCGACGACCATCGAGCTGGGCGGGCAGGCCGACACTGGCCGCGTCGAAGCCGAGGCTTATGCCGAAGGCATTCTGGCGTTCCTTGCCGAGCAAGGCCTGATCACCGGCGAGTGGCCGGACCCGGCCTTCGAACCGTGCGAAGGCATGCCGTTCGAAGGCACCGAATTGTTGTTCGCGCCGCACCCCGGTGTGGTGAGTTTTTCCCGCAGGCCCGGCGAATGGGTCGAGGCGGGCGATGAAATTTTTCAAGTGATCGACCCTGTGTCCGATCGGGTCAGCACGGTATGTGCTGGTACGTCCGGGGTGCTGTTTGCCATTGAACGGCTGCGCTATGCCCAACCCGGTTTCTGGCTGGCCAAGGTGGCGGGGCGCGAAGCGCTGCGTCACGGGCGCTTGCTCAACGACTGACTGACTGTTTTTGTGAGAACCGACCGCATGTACAAACTTGAAGTCCAAGACCTGCATAAACGCTATGGCAGTCACGAAGTGCTCAAGGGCGTGTCCCTGAAAGCCGCCGCCGGCGATGTGATCAGCATCATCGGCTCCAGTGGCTCCGGCAAAAGTACTTTCCTGCGTTGCATCAACCTGCTTGAGCAGCCGCACGCCGGCAAGATCCTGCTCAACAACGAAGAGCTGAAACTGGTGGCGAACAAGGACGGCGCGCTGAAAGCCGCTGATCCGAAGCAGCTGCAACGCATGCGTTCGCGCCTGTCGATGGTGTTCCAGCATTTCAACCTGTGGTCGCACATGACGGCGATTGAAAACATCATGGAAGCACCGGTGCACGTGCTCGGCATACCCAAGTACGAAGCGCGGGAAAAAGCCGAGTACTACCTGAACAAGGTTGGCGTGGCCCATCGCAAAGACGCGTTCCCGGGGCACATGTCCGGCGGCGAGCAGCAGCGCGTGGCGATCGCCCGTGCACTGGCGATGGAACCGGAAGTGATGCTGTTCGACGAACCGACCTCGGCCCTTGACCCTGAACTGGTTGGCGACGTGCTGAAAGTCATGCAGGCGCTGGCGCAGGAAGGCCGCACCATGGTCGTGGTGACCCACGAAATGGGCTTCGCCCGTGAAGTGTCGAACCAGTTGGTGTTCCTGCACAAAGGCGTCGTCGAAGAAAGCGGCAACCCGCGCGAAGTGCTGGTCAACCCGCAGTCGGAACGCTTGCAGCAGTTCCTGTCGGGCAGCCTGAAATAAATCAGGGCTGCCGTTGTGCACCAGATTAGGTCATGCTTCGCGACCTGAAGCCTGACCCAGATCCCCTGTAGGAGCTGCCGAGTGCAACGAGGCTGCGATCTTTTGATCTTGTTTTTCAAAAATCAAAAGATCGCAGCCTTCGGCAGCTCCTACATGGATCTGTGTCGGACTCAGGATTTGTATTCATTTCCGGGCTAGCATTGGCCCATGCCTTCATCACCGTTGTTCGTTTCGGATTGCCCGCCCATGACTGCCCATCGAATTGGTTTCCTGATTTGGCCCAGCACTAAAGCGTTGACGCTGGCGCTGGCGGAGGAGGCCTTGCGTGTTGCGCAGCGGGTGCACCCGGACGTGGTTTACGAACTGTCGTTCTTGCAGGCCGAGCCGCAGACCGAAGGGGCCTGGCAATTGCCCGGCGAGCCGTGGGCCGGCAAGCTCGAGAATTTCCAGAAACTGTTCCTGCTCGCTGACGAGCCACCGACCACGCTCGCGCCGGCGCTGAGCAGTGCGCTCAAGCAACTGGTGCGTGCCGGTTGCGTGATCGGTGGTCTGTCGGCCGGTGTCTATCCGCTGGCCCAGCTCGGTTTGCTCGACGGTTATCGCGCCGCCGTGCACTGGCGCTGGCAGGACGATTTCGCTGAGCGCTTCCCGAAAGTCATCGCCACCAGTCATCTGTTCGACTGGGATCGCGACCGCCTGACCGCTTGCGGTGGCATGTCGGTGCTCGACCTGTTGCTGGCGGTGCTGGCCCGCGATCACGGTGCGGAACTGGCCGGTGCGGTGTCGGAAGAACTGGTCGTTGAGCGCATCCGCGAGGGCGGTGAGCGTCAGCGCATTCCGTTGCAGAATCGCCTCGGCTCCAGCCATCCGAAGCTCACCCAGGCGGTGTTGCTGATGGAAGCCAACATCGAAGAGCCGCTGACTACCGACGAAATCGCCCAGCATGTGTGCGTATCCCGTCGGCAACTGGAGCGGATCTTCAAGCAATACCTCAACCGCGTGCCGAGCCAGTACTACCTGGAACTGCGCCTGAACAAGGCCCGGCAGATGTTGATGCAGACCAGCAAGTCGATTATCCAGATCGGCCTGTCGTGTGGCTTCTCCTCGGGGCCGCACTTCTCCAGCGCCTATCGCAATTTCTTCGGGGCCACGCCGCGGGAAGATCGCAATCAGCGACGCAGCAGCAGCCCGTTCGAATTGTCGTCAGTGCCGCCGGAGCGTGGCTGAGCGCGGGCCGAGTTCAATCGGTGTCGATGCTGCTGGAAAAATCATGGAAGTCCTCAAACGACTGATACACGGTGTCGTTGCTCGCCTGTCGCTCCGCCAGGCGCAGTTGATACGCCGCCTCATAACGCTGCAGGCGCTGCTGGCTTTCTGCGGTCAGCGGGTTGTCGCCGAAGGCATATTCGGTCAGCACCTCGCCGGGCTGTAAAGGAAACCCGACCGGCAACTCGGTAATCGCGTTCCCGGACAAGTCCGCGTACATCAATCGAGGCAGTTCGAACAGGCCATCAGGCACCTTGCTCAAGGCGCAATTGCCCAGACGCACATCGGTCATCTGCGGGAAATGACTCAGATCCGGAGCCATGTTGAGCGGATTGTCGCTCAGGTCCACGGATCTCAGGTTTCTCAGCATTCTGAAGGCTTCTGCGGTCTGCGCAGTCAGCGTGATTTCACAGCCAGGCAGATACAGGCTGTGCAGTCTGTCCATTCCGAAGATTCTGGGGGGAACCTCGCGCAACGGATATTTGCGGATGGTGATGCTTTTGAGTTTGGGAAAAAGCGCCAACAATTGATCGACCCTGGGCGGGGCGGACGCTCCGCTTGTCAGTCGCAACTCTTCGATATGGTCGAAGCTTGCGGCCAGCGCCGGCAGCTCGCCGGTGAACGAAATGTCGCAGGTAACTCTTGGGTCCATGATGTACGTGGGCGCCCGGCGCAGGTCGGTTTCCAGATCTCGCCTGAAATGTTGGCGATTGCGTGTTTCCCTGGCTGCCGCGTCGTTCGCCAGTGGCATTTGCGTGTCAGGATCGTTGGGGATCTCATTTGCCCAGCTATCCAGGCGTTCGAGCAGGCTGGTGAGGCCGGTTTTGCGGCGCATCAGCTCAAGACGTCCATCGGCCAGCGTACCCGCCAGCTTGTAGACCAGATCGTTGGCATCGAAGCCGGACAGCGACGGGTAAAGGCTTTGCGCCAGATCGATGTCGTCCTGTTGGACCCAGACACCGAAATTGTCGGCTTTGGCCTGGAAAGCGGCTTTGACACGTTCTCTGGAAGCAACCGACAACGGGTTGGCGCCCAGTTCCATGCCGCGACCGGAATAACGCGTCAGCTCCGTCGGCACCTCGATGATGTTGTTGTCGCTCAGCAATGCAACTTCCAGCTGCGGCAGCTGTTCCAGCCCGGCAGGAACGCTATCGATTCCGGTGCTGGTCAGATCGATGAACGTCAGGTTCTGCAGTGCCGACACATCGGGCGTGACCTGCAGCGGATTGCTATACAAGTCCAGAGATTTCAAGCGGGTCAGCGTGGACAAGACCGCTTGTCCGGCAGGATCCAGTGTGATCTGGCACTTGCTCAGCATCAGCGTTTCCAGCGACGGCAGGCTTTGCAGCGCTTGAGGCATCTGGCCCAGGGACAAATCCTGCAATTCCAGGCCCTGCAATCCGCTGAAGCTTGTGAGAAAACCGTCGGAAACCTTCAGTGCCGGATTGCCCTGCAGACTGAGATGGGAGATGTGACTGAAGTCGGTGGCCAATTGCGGTAACTCACCGGTAAATGCCGCATTGGCATTGAAGGTATTGAACCGTAGTGCTGAATTGTCGGTGCGCCTGCCGCGCCACAGTTGTTCGAGGCTTTCGCTGAATTTTTGTCTCTCGGCGAGTTCTGCGGCTTTTTCCTGCGCAGTCCATGGCCGTTCTGTCGATGGATTGTTGACTGGCAGACGCTCACGCCATGCGTTGAGATCGCCAATCATGCGGGCGATTTCGCCCTCCCACCTGATCAGTTGCGCCGTGCCGGTCTGTAATGTCCCGGGCAGGCGATAAATCATGTTGATCGCAGCGTTTTCCCCAAGTCGCGGGAACAGTCTCTGCGCCATGGCAATGTCAGCCGATGGCGGCTTGATCCGGAAGTTGCGCCCGTGTGCCGCGTAGTAGAACTTGACGCGCTCGCGGGCATTTATCGACAGAGGGTTGTCGTTCAGATAGATGCCGTCGGCCTTATCGGGCTTCAGGCTGAAGATTGCGTCCGGCAGCTCGGTAATCTGGTTGTTGGCAAGCGAGAGCTCTCGCAGCAGCGGATGCTCGGCGATGCCCTTCGGCACGCTGGTCAGATCGGTATGGCCAAGTAAAAAGTTGGTGACCTTGGGCAGGGTGGTCAGATCGGGCGCGTTTGACAGTGGGTTGTGGCTCAGATCGAGCAGCCGCAACTCGGGCAGGGTGCCGAGTAGTTGCTGCCCGGCAGGTGACAGTGTCAGCGCGCAGTCATTCAGTTTGAGCTCTTTGAGATACTGCAGGCGGCCGACGAATGAGGGTATGTCATAGAGCGTGAAGGCTTTCAATTTCAGCGTCTGAAGATTCGGGAACAAGGCAGCGAACGGCTCCAGTCCGGCGGTCGTCACGTTGCCGGTGAGCTTGAGGCTGGTCACGTGATCGAAGTTGACACTCAGGCGCGGCATTTCGCCGAGAAACTTCAGGTCTGCCGCAAACAATGCGCTGCGCTTGCCGCTTCCCATCGATCTTTCGCTCCAGAAATCCTCCAGCAATTGCTTGAAGTCCGAGCGTGCGGATCGTTGCGCCAGATGCTCGCTTACGCTCAAGGCCTGGCCTGTGACCGGGTGCGCGGACGGAATTGCCGAGGCCCAGCCGGTCAGGTCATCGCGCATCTGTTGCTGCTCCGCTTTCCAGCGAAGGAGCTGTTTGCGGCTGTCGCCCAGATTGCCGGGCAAGTCGTAGATCATCTCGCTGGCCTCCTGCTTGTTCAAACCGGGAAACAGCTGCCGGGCGAGGCTGACATCCTGCTCGGGCGCCAGGACGTCAAAGTCGTTTCGATGGATGCGGAAGTAGTTTTTGATCTGATCGCGCGTTGCTGCCGATAGCGGATTGTCGGCAAGGTCAATGCCGTCACTGCGCTCGGCGGGGAGGTCGAACAGCGCCTCCGGCAATTGCGTGATGCGGTTGCCCGAGAGGGCTGCGATTCGTAACCCCGGATGGCTGCTCAGTCCTTCGGGAACGACGGTCAACCCGCAGTTGGACAGGTCGAGATGGAACAATTCCGGCAACAGGTTCAGGTCGGGGAACGTTCCCAGCGGATTGTTGCTCAGGTCCAGCGTATCCAGGGCGGTGAGTGACAGCAGCGCAGCCTGGTTTTCCGGGGTCATGACCACGCCACAATTCTTCAGTTCCAGATCGGTCAGCCGAGGCAGTTTTGCTTCGCCAAGCGCCAGCGGTTCCAGTTCGAAGCCGCTCATTTTCAGCTTGGCAAGGTTGGGCAAGCACTCCACGAAGCGCAGGGCGGCGGTGATATTGGCGTTGCCAACGAGGTTCAACCGGGTAACGCGCTCCAGACCGGTGCTGAGTATCGGCATATCGCCACTGAAGGCCGCCGTTGCCCTGAGTTCTTCAAGGCGCGGGTACGTGGGCGGGCTGCGCCAGAATTGTTCGATCTGTTGCGCAAAGTCTCGCCTGGCATCCAGTTCGCGGGTCTGCGTCTCGAGCGGCAGACGTTCTCCCGATTCGGCGGCAGTCACGGCGGCCTGGTTGATCCATTGGCTGAGTTCGAGATTCACAACGCCGAGCTCATTTTCCCAGCGTGACAACTGTGCACCGCACTCGGCCAATGGCCCGGGCAATCGGTACAAAACCCGTGTCGCGCCTTCGGTGTCAAGGGAAGGGAACAAGGCGATGGTGCGCTGCAGATCCTCCTGCACAGGCCGGACCCCGAAGTGCTTGCCGGTATGCTCGTAAAACACCTTGACCCGTTCGCGAGAGGCCGCGGTCAACGGGTTGTCTGCAAAGGTGTAACCGTCGCTGAGGGAGCTGGCCAGGTTGAAGAACTTTTCCGGTATCCGCGTGATGCGGTTGCGATCGAATTGCGCCGAGATCAATCGCGGATGATCCAGCAGATCGTCGGGCACCGTATGAATGCCGGTGTCCGACAGATTGACGTAGCGCAACGAAGGCATCGCGTGCAGATCCGGCGGCAAGCCCAGCGCATTGCCTTGCAGATCCAGCAGGGTAAGTTGTGGCAAGGAAGCCAGCACCGACTCTGTGACCGTTGTCAGGCTCACTCGGCAATCGCGTAAACGCAGTTCGCGCAGCGAGGGCATTGAAGTCAGTGCTTGCGGCAGGCTGGGCAGATTGAGATTGCGCGCATCAATATTCTGCAACTGACTGAAGGACTGCAGAAAGCTGTCGACAGATGTGGTCATCGGGCTGCCATCAATGGCGAGCGAGGTGATATGGCTGAAGTCCGCTGACAACACCGGCAAGTCGCCCATCACCGCCGGTGTAAGGCGCAAGGCGTATCCGGCGGCGAAGCCCTGTTGACTGATACCCGTGACGTGCTCCCGCCTCCAGGCTTTGAGCAATTGCTCCCTGAGCAGCCTGCGATTCTGGAGTTCGGCGCGCTTCTCCAGCGACGTCAGCGCCGTGCCGGTTTCCGGGTGTACAGCGGGCGGATTGTTGGCCCAGACATGCAGCTCGTTCTGCAATTGCAAGTAGTCATTTTGCAAGCGAAGCATCTCTGCGCGCGGGCCTGCGGGACTCCTGCGCATGCTTTCGGCGAGAAAGCGCATCTCATGATTCGACATGCGTGGATAGAGCACGCGGATGTCTTCTTCGAGGGTGTGCGGCTGGTAAGCGGAGCGTGGCGGACGCGGAGCATGGGCGTAACCGTCGGTCCCCAGCAGGCGCAGGGTGTCGACAGTCGGCGCTCGGGACGGCGTATCGGCAATCACCTGACGCCACTCGTTGCGCTCGAGCGTACGTTGACGAATGGCCGCCTTCAGCGCCTGACTCTGACCGATGCGCAGGTCCAGGCTCTGGCGCTCGCTGTCGGGCAATGCGTACAACAGGCTGGAATAGAAATCAGTGAATGAGTGCAGCTGCTGCCCACGATCGTCATAAGGTTGATATTGGCCATCGTCGCGGCGAACCAGCACCTTGTGTGCAGGCGCATCGTCACGGCCGATGGTGTCCAGTAATGTGCCCCCGTAGCGCCCATCACGGATTTCGATGCGCACATCACCACTCCAGCCCGGCAGCAGTTTGAGGCTGTGCAGCGCCAGAGAATCAGAGTCGGGGTTGCTCACCGAGGCCAGCTCAAGGCCTTCATACGCGCGGGTGACGCGCACCTCGTCACTGGCCATCTGCATGAGCGTCTGTTGGCGCGCCGGCAATTGTCCTTCGCTGATCTGCAGCAGTTCGCTGCCGGTCGCGGTATCGAGCAGTTCGCGGGTGATGCTGGCCGGCAATTTTGGAGGGTGGGTCTTGAGTCGTGCCGCCAGCGGGTCGTCGAGGTGCTGAAGGGCTTGATAGCGCGACTCGAACAGCGCGCTCGTGTTGCGTCTGGCGAGGTCGGCCACTTGCTTGCGCAGGTTCTGGCTGCGGACCTCGATGGACGGCGTCGGTCCGGCGAAGGGCTCGTCCAGCAAGGCTTTGATCTGCGTCTCGTCGAGTGCTTGGAGCAGGGTTTTGAGCACGTCGCCACCGGCCAGCGTGTCGTGGCGTAGTTCGATCACCGGCAGGCTTGTGTCGGCAGACGATTGCCACAGTTGCTCGCCTCGGCGATCGAGCAGACGCAGGCATTTGTCGCTTGGCCAGCGACCGTATTCGCTGAGCACCTGCAGCTGCATGGTCGGGTCGGCGCGCGAAAAAACTTCAGCGTCATCGCTGTCGAGCTGGTCGATGAAACGTTGCCACTGCTGATCAAGCTTGAAGCGCTGAATGCTGTCGGCCAGCAGCGGCGGGACCTTTTCCTGCTCGACATGCATTTTGCGCAGCGCGTCTTCGCTGGTTCCGCTGATCTGCAGGACGGTTTCGCGCTCGCTCGCGGACAAGCTCTCGACCGCAGGGCCGATACGGCGCAGCGCGGTTGCGCCATCCCACTCCAGCGGTTGCTCGAGTTCAGTGTGCCAGGCGCCTTCGCCATTGTGGCGCAGCACCGGTTGGTATGCGTCGGGGCGACTCGGATGTTCGATGCGGTACTGCCCCGGCACCTGACTTTCCGTGACTGCAAAATGCGCGTCCTCCAGGGGCAGCAGGCGCTTGTCTTCATGGGTATGCAGACCCAGCGCATCGGGTTGCGAATCGGCAGTCGGGCGCTGCGGATGTTTGTAGCGTTCGAGATCCGGTTGCCAATAGCGGGTGTCACCATTGGCCAGTTGTACCGGTTTGAAGCGGTCGATGAACGCCACGATCTCCTTGGGCAATACCTTGCGAAACTCGGCCGCACCAATCGCGCCGCCGACGGCGAACATGCCCAGCTGGATCATCGATTCCACGGTCCCCATCAGGTGTTCGACCGCTTCGGTCGTGCGCCCCTGCGCCCACTCGACAATGCCTTCGAATACTTCATCGAGCATCTGATAGGCCATGTACGCCATCATCGCTTCACCGAGCACCGGCACGAACGGCGCGACGATCATCGCGGCGGTCTGGGCGATGGAAGAGAGGATGTTGACCAGCGAATCCCAGAATGCCCAGCGCGCCCTTTGATCAACCAGGGCAGTCGGTACGGCAATGGTTCGGGCGTCATTGAAAGTCTTGTTCAGCTTTGCCTGGTACAGGTGTTGCCAGACATCGTCGTAAAACGGCGTCAGCGCGGTCTGCAGATCGGGCCGCTCCACCGGGGCTTCGCGCCACGCCGGCAGCGGGTCGCCGGGTTCGTGCGGATGCCAGCGGATTTCACTCAGCCGGCTGTTGAGGGTGCTGAAGAAGAAACCGCGCTGGTCGTGGTTGACGAAGCGGCTGAAGAACTGCTGATAGTCCCTGGAGCGCAACTGGCGCGTCAGCTCCACGACCATTTCCAATGGCGAGCCGTACTCCTTGAACGGATGTTCGGGGTCATCCGGGACGTAGGCAACGACGCGCGCGGCATTGCGCGTCATGTACAGGTCCGGGGCGAATACCACGATGCCGGTCAGCGGTGCGCAAAGCATCGTCATGTCATGACACAGCAGCGGGGCGCCATGCACATGCAGGCCTTTCACGCCGTCGAGCATGGCCTCGATCGTGCGTAACGCGTTTTCCGAGACATCGCGGTTCATCCGCGCCCATTGCAGGGCAGACTTCATCGCGGCCTTCTGGCTGGCGTCGATTTTGCCGCGCAAGACCGACGCGACCATCGGATCGGAATAGCCCAGATTGTCTTCCAGACTGGCTTTGTATTGGGCGCCGATATCCAGTCGACGGCATAGTTTTGTGAAAGCGGAAATGCTCAGTTTCGCCTTGATCTCGGGCAGGGTTTCAAACTGCCCTGTGGCCGAGGGGGCGCTGGTGAATGTCGACTCGGCTTCGAAGGCGTTGTCTTCGGTTTCCCTGTCTTCGAAGTTATGCAGCGCAGCCTCGAGCAGTGACACGGACCAGGCGCGGGCGCCGGTGCGGATCGGAAACCACGGGGTGGTGGCAGGAATGTACAGGCGCACGTAGGTGTTTCTGACATCCAGCTCCAGATCGAAGCAGCTTTTCAGCTCGGCCTTGAGCAGGGGCTCGGCGAAGGCCGCAGCGTCCTGCAAGTGCTCCAGGCTTTTATCGACCCGGCTCTGGGCGCTGATATGCGCCGCCCCAAGGCTTTTCATCAGCGCGTGCTGTTCGGCTGGCGCGTTCTTGAGCGCGGCCGGCTGTTGCGGGAGGCTGCTTTTCAGTGCTTCTCGCCGAGTGGCTGAAGTGTCGCCCAGCCAGGCGGGAATCGCGTTTTTCAGTGGTTGATAATGCTCGTCCGCATGGTGCGCGTCAGTTGCGTCATCCGGGCTTGCCGATGGGGGTGCTTCAGACAAATGCATGGCCATTCCTTGGCGTTGGGAAGAACCCTCAGCAAATCAGCAGCAAGCGCCCCCCGTGCGGTAGATATTTATGTCTCTGCCGTGGGGGCTGACTTGGTATCCTGCGCGGCCTGCCGCAAATCGGCCGCGCCCGGTAAACTGCGCCTTTGCGACGCTATATGTCGCATTGCCGTAAACCCGGGAAAATCCGGGGTTTGCGCTATAAGAAGTTGTCGCTTGGCGACAAGGCCGGGCACCCAACTGTCCTTACAATCCCCTCATCGCTCGCCAGTTCCAGGCGGGTGTTCCTCTTCAGGAGACTCCGATGTCCGTTGAGCACGCTGCGGTACAACGCGCCGATTTCGACCAGGTAATGGTTCCCAACTACGCGCCTGCCGCTTTCATTCCGGTGCGTGGCGCCGGTTCCCGGGTCTGGGATCAGGCCGGCCGCGAGCTGATCGACTTCGCCGGCGGGATTGCCGTTAACGTCCTGGGCCACGCGCATCCGGCGCTGGTCGGTGCCTTGACCGAACAGGCGAACAAGCTGTGGCACGTGTCCAACGTGTTCACCAACGAACCGGCCCTGCGTCTGGCGCACAAGCTGATCGACGCCACGTTTGCCGAGCGCGTGTTCTTCTGCAACTCCGGCGCCGAAGCCAACGAGGCCGCATTCAAGCTGGCCCGTCGCGTCGCATTCGACCGTTTCGGCAGCGAGAAATACGAAATCATCGCCGCGCTGAACAGCTTCCACGGCCGTACCCTGTTCACCGTCAACGTCGGTGGCCAGTCGAAGTACTCCGACGGCTTCGGCCCGAAAATCACTGGCATCACCCACGTTCCCTACAACGATCTGGCGGCACTGAAAGCCACGGTGTCCGACAAGACCTGCGCGGTCGTGCTCGAGCCGATCCAGGGCGAGGGCGGCGTACTGCCGGCCGAGCTGGCTTACCTGCAAGGTGCCCGCGAACTGTGCGACGCGAACAACGCCCTGCTGGTGTTCGACGAAGTGCAGACCGGCATGGGCCGCAGCGGCAAGCTGTTCGCCTACCAGCATTACGGCGTGACCCCCGACATCCTCACCAGCGCCAAGAGCCTGGGCGGTGGTTTCCCGATCGCGGCGATGATGACCACCGAAGCGCTGGCCAAACATCTGGTCGTCGGCACCCACGGCACCACTTACGGCGGCAACCCGCTGGCCTGCGCCGTTGCCGAAGCGGTGATCGACGTGGTCAACACCCCTGAAGTGTTGAACGGCGTGAACGCCAAGCACGACAAGTTCAAGACCCGCCTGCAACAGATCGGCGAGAAATACGGCCTGTTCACTCAGGTACGCGGTCTCGGTCTGCTGATCGGTTGCGTGCTCAGCGAAGCGTGGAAAGGCAAGGCCAAGGACATCTTCAACGCCGCCGAACAGGAAGGCCTGATGATTCTCCAGGCTGGTCCGGACGTGATCCGTTTCGCCCCGAGCCTGGTGGTGGAAGACGCCGATATCGACGCCGGTCTCGACCGCTTCGAACGTGCCGCAGCGAAGTTGACGCAAGCCTGATGGACCTTTCGGCGCCTGGAGTTTTTCCGGCGCCGAACCAATTTTTGATACCGGGCACATTCACCTGTTGGATTGAACCTGTGGTGAGGGGATTTATCCCCGATGGGCTGCGCAGCGGCCCTAGATTTTTGGGGGGGCTTCGCCCCCCAGCGGGGATAAATCCCCTCGCCACAAGTCCCATTCCTGCATCGATCTTTATGTGGGCCCGGTTTTTTCTGTGAATATTGAAGAGAAAGGAGTGACACCATGCTGGTGATGCGCCCCGCGCAAATGGCTGACCTGGGCGAGGTACAGCGTCTGGCTGCGGACAGCCCGATTGGTGTCACTTCCTTGCCGGATGACGTGGAACGTCTGAGCGACAAGATCGCCGCGAGCGAAGCTTCGTTTGCCGCCGAAGTGAGCTTCAACGGTGAAGAGAGTTACTTCTTTGTCCTCGAAGACTCCACTACCGGCAAACTCGTCGGCTGCTCGGCCATCGTCGCTTCCGCCGGTTATTCGGAGCCGTTCTACAGCTTCCGCAACGAGACTTTCGTCCACGCCTCCCGCGAGCTGAAGATCCACAACAAGATCCACGTGCTTTCGCAGTGCCACGACCTGACCGGCAACAGCCTGCTGACCAGTTTCTATGTGCAGCGCGAGCTGGTCGGATCGCCGTGGGCCGAGCTCAATTCCCGTGGCCGTCTGCTGTTCGTCGCCAGCCACCCGGAGCGTTTTGCCGATTCGGTGGTGACCGAGATCGTCGGTTACAGCGACGAGAATGGCGATTCGCCGTTCTGGGATGCGATCGGGCGTAACTTCTTCGACCTCAACTACGCCGAGGCCGAGCGCCTGTGCGGGTTGAAAAGCCGCACCTTCCTTGCCGAGCTGATGCCGCATTACCCGATCTACGTGCCGCTGCTGCCGGATTCCGCGCAAGAGGCGATGGGCCAAGTGCACCCACGGGCGCAGATCACCTTCGACATCCTGATGCGCGAAGGCTTCGAGACTGATCACTACATCGACATCTTCGACGGCGGCCCGACCCTGCATGCGCGGGTTTCCGGGATCCGTTCGATCGCCCAGAGCCGCGTGGTGCCGGTGAAGATCGGCGAGCCGGTCAAAGGCGCCGGGCGTCAGTACCTGGTGGCCAACGCACAGTTGCAGGATTACCGCGCGGTGTTGCTGGAGCTGGATTACGCGCCGGGCAAACCGGTGACGCTGGATATGGAAGCAGCCGAAGCCTTGGGCGTCGGTGAAGGTGCCAGCGTGCGCCTGGTGGCGGTTTAACGCCTTAGCGAGTTTCACGGGTGGCGCGAGCGGCCCGTTTGAGGAGATAGCATGATTGTTCGTCCCGTACGCAGCAGCGATTTATCCGCGCTGATCGACCTGGCCCGCAGCACCGGCACCGGCCTGACTACCTTGCCGGCCAACGAAGAGCGCCTGACCCACCGGGTCGGCTGGGCCGAGAAGACCTTTCGCGGCGAAGCCGGGCGTGGCGATGCCGACTATCTGTTCGTGCTCGAAGACGATGACGGCCGTGTGGTGGGCATTTCCGCCATCGCCGGCGCGGTTGGCCTGCGTGAGCCCTGGTACAACTTCCGCGTCGGTCTGACGGTCAGCGCTTCGCAAGAGCTGAACATCTACCGCGAAATCCCGACGCTGTTTCTGGCCAACGACCTGACCGGCAATTCCGAGCTGTGCTCGCTGTTCCTGCACGCCGATTACCGCAACGGCCTCAACGGCCGGATGCTGTCCAAGGCGCGCATGCTGTTCATCGCTGAGTTCCCGGAGCTGTTCGGCAACAAGATCATCGCCGAAATGCGTGGCGTGTCCGACGACGCCGGGCGCTCGCCGTTCTGGGAAAGCCTCGGCCGCCATTTCTTCAAGATGGAATTCAGCCAGGCCGATTACCTGACCGGCGTCGGCAACAAGGCGTTCATCGCCGAACTGATGCCGAAATTCCCGCTGTACACCTGCTTCCTCTCGCCGGACGCGCGCAACGTCATCGGCCAGGTGCACCCGGACACCGAGCCGGCACTGGCGATGCTCAAGAGCGAAGGCTTCAGTTACCAGGGTTACGTCGACATCTTCGACGCCGGCCCGGCCATCGAATGCGAAACCAGCAAGATCCGCGCTGTGCGTGACAGCGAAGCGCTGGTGCTGGCCGTCGGCACGCCGGGCGATGACGCCACGCCGTTCATCATCCACAACCGCAAGCGTGAGGATTGCCGCATCACGGCTGCCCCAGCGCGTCTGGCTGCGGGCACCCTGGTGGTCGATCCGCAGACCGCGAAACGTCTTCAACTCAGCGCCGGCGATCAGGTTCGCGCCGTGGCGCTGTCCGCTGCACGGGAGTCGAAATAATGAATTCGCTATACATCGCAGGTGAATGGCTGGCCGGTCAGGGCGAAGCCTTTCAATCTTTGAACCCGGTGACCCAGCAAGTGCTGTGGGCGGGCGAGGGCGCCACTGCCGCGCAGGTCGAGTCGGCGGTTCAGGCTGCTCGCCAGGCATTTCCTCAGTGGGCACGTCGCACCCTCGAGGAGCGCATCAGCGTCCTCGAAGCTTTCGCCGCTGCGTTGAAAAACCACGCTGACGAACTGGCTCGCACCATCGGCGAAGAAACCGGCAAACCGCTGTGGGAAGCCGCGACCGAAGTCACCAGCATGGTCAACAAGATCGCGATTTCGGTGCAGAGCTACCGCGAGCGCACCGGCGAGAAGAGCGGCCCATTGGGCGACGCCACCGCCGTATTGCGCCACAAGCCCCACGGCGTGGTCGCGGTGTTCGGCCCTTACAACTTCCCCGGTCACCTGCCTAACGGTCATATCGTCCCGGCGCTGCTGGCCGGTAACAGTGTGCTGTTCAAACCCAGCGAACTGACGCCGAAAGTCGCCGAGCTGACGGTCAAGTGCTGGATCGAAGCCGGTCTGCCGGCAGGCGTGTTGAACCTGCTGCAAGGCGCGCGGGAAACCGGTATCGCTCTGGCGGCGAACCCGGGTATCGACGGTCTGTTCTTCACCGGTTCGAGCCGCACCGGCAATCACCTGCACCAGCAGTTTGCCGGGCGTCCGGACAAGATTCTTGCGCTGGAGATGGGCGGCAACAACCCGCTGGTGGTCGATCAGGTCGCTGATCTGGACGCGGCGGTGTACACCATCATTCAGTCGGCATTCATTTCCGCCGGCCAGCGCTGCACCTGCGCCCGCCGTCTGCTGGTGCCGCAAGGTGCGTGGGGCGACAGCCTGCTCAAGCGACTGGTTGAAGTCAGTTCGACCATTGAAGTCGGTGCGTTCGATCAGCAACCGGCACCGTTCATGGGCTCGGTGATTTCCCTCGGCGCGGCGAAAGCGCTGATGGATGCGCAGGAACAACTGCTGGCCAACGGCGCGGTGGCGTTGCTGGAAATGACTCAGCCACAGGCGCAATCGGCCTTGCTGACTCCGGGCATCGTCGATGTGACGGCAGTGGCCGAGCGTCCGGACGAAGAACTGTTCGGGCCGTTGCTGCAAGTGATCCGCTATGCCGATTTCGGCGCCGCGATCACTGAAGCCAACAACACCGCTTATGGACTGGCCGCCGGTTTGCTCTCCGATTCCGAAGCGCGTTACCAGCAGTTCTGGCTGGAAAGCCGCGCCGGCATCGTCAACTGGAACAAACAGCTGACTGGTGCCGCGAGCAGCGCGCCATTCGGCGGCGTCGGCGCCTCGGGCAACCACCGTGCCAGCGCCTATTACGCAGCGGATTACTGCGCATACCCGGTGGCGTCGCTGGAAACCCCGAGCCTGGTGCTGCCATCGGCCCTGACGCCTGGCGTGAAAATGGCGTAGCGCCAAATCGCTGGCAAGCCAGCTCCCACAGGGTCAGAGACGTCCACACATTTTGTGTACGACGCGGTCAATGTGGGAGCTGGCTTGCCAGCGATGGCCGCACCTCGGTCTTAAAGAATAGTTACTGAAGCCTATAACAACAGATTCTCGTGGAGCCTCGCTGATGAAATCCTATGAAGTCAATTTTGACGGTCTAGTGGGGCCGACCCATAACTACGGTGGTCTGTCCTACGGCAACGTCGCCTCGCAGAGCAACAGTCAGCAATCCTCGAATCCGAAGGAAGCGGCGCTGCAAGGTCTGGCAAAAATGAAAGCGCTGATGGACATGGGCTTTCAGCAAGGCGTGCTGGCTCCGCAGGAACGTCCTGATGTGGCGGCGCTGCGTCGTCTGGGCTTCAGTGGCACTGACGCGCAGGTGATCGAGCGCGCCGCCAAAGAAGCGATGCCGCTGCTGGTCGCCAGTTGCTCGGCGTCGAGCATGTGGGTGGCCAACGCCGCCACGGTCAGCCCGAGTGCCGACACCGCTGACGGCCGCGTGCACTTCACTGCTGCCAACCTCAATTGCAAATATCACCGCAGCATCGAACACCCGACCACCAGTCGCGTGCTCGGCGCGATGTTCGCCAATCAACAGCACTTCGCCCATCACGCCGCTTTGCCGGCAGTGGCGCAGTTCGGCGACGAAGGCGCGGCCAACCACACGCGTTTCTGCCGTGAGTACGGCGAAGCGGGCGTCGAGTTTTTCGTGTTCGGCCGCAGTGCGTTCGACAACCGTTTCCCGGCGCCGCAGAAATACCCGGCGCGCCAGACCCTCGAAGCCTCGCAAGCCGTGGCGCGTCTGCACGGTCTGCGTGACGAAGGCGTGGTCTATGCGCAGCAGAACCCCAACGTTATCGATCAGGGCGTGTTCCACAACGACGTGATCGCCGTGGGCAACGGTGAAGTGCTGTTCTATCACGAGGACGCGTTCCTCGAGACCGACAAGATGCTCGCCGAACTGCAAGGCAAACTGGCCAAGGTCGGCGGCAACTTCCAGTCTGTTTGCGTGCCGCGTTCGGCAGTCAACGTGGATGACGCGGTGCGTTCCTACCTGTTCAACAGCCAGTTGCTGTCGCGTGCCGATGGCTCGATGCTGCTGATCGTGCCGCAGGAATGCCAGGCCAACGAACGCGTCTGGGCTTATCTGCAAAGCCTGACCAGCTCCGGCGGGCTGATCCGCGAAGTGAAGGTCTTCGATCTCAAGCAAAGCATGCAGAACGGCGGTGGCCCGGCGTGCCTGCGTCTGCGCGTGGCGCTGAATGAAACCGAACTGGCGGCAGTCAACCCAGGCGTTATCATGACGGCCCCGTTGTACGGTTCGTTGACCGCATGGGTTGAAAAGCACTACCGCGACCGCCTGAGCGAAACCGATCTGGCGGACCCGCAGTTGCTGCTTGAATGCCGGACGGCACTGGATGAACTGACGCAAATCCTTAAACTGGGCGCGGTTTATCCCTTCCAGATCAATTGATCGCCAGCGCGCTGCCTGAACGCGGCGCGCGGCGTGTCACCCCAAGAGAGTAAAAACATGAGCGATTCCCTGCAGCTGATCCTTGAAGACACCGACGGCACGCAATTGCAAACCTCGTGCACCCGCGTTGCGGTCATGTGGCAAGGCAAAGAGCTGTGGATCCAGCAGGACGGCCGTGGCCAACTGCTGATCGGCGTCGACGTCGAGGAAGGTGACGAAGAGTACGCCAACCTGCTGCTGCGCCCATTGGCGACTAATCTGGTAAGTCTGCAACTGGAAATGGAACCGGCTGACCTCGGCGCTGACGAGGATCACGTACACGGCCCGGATTGCAACCACGACCACTAAGGAAACCGCTCTATGCTCGCCCTCGGCAAACTGCTTGAACTGACCCTCGCCGGCCGTGAACCGGCGGAGAAGACTCAACTGACTGTCGAAGGCGTGCGCATGCGCTGGTTGAGCGAAGGGGCGCTGGAAGTGCGGCCCCCGGAAGCGCGCGACAATGGCCTGGACCTGCTGCTGTCGGCAGGTATCCACGGCAACGAAACGGCACCGATCGAGTTGCTTGATCGGCTGCTGCACGACATCGCACGCGGCGATCTCAAGCCGCGCGCACGCATTCTGTTCCTGTTCGGCAACCCGGAAGCGATTCGCAAGGGCGAGCGTTTCGTCGAGCAGGATGTCAATCGGCTGTTCAACGGCCGCCACGAACAAAGCAGCGGCTCGGAAGCGTTGCGCGCCTGTGAGCTGGAACGGCTGGCGGCGAGTTTCTTCAGCAAGCCCGATCGCGAGCGTCTGCACTACGACCTGCACACGGCGATTCGTGGGTCGAAGATCGAACAGTTCGCCTTGTACCCGTGGAAGGAAGGACGCCAGCATTCCCGTCGCGAACTGACGCGCCTGCGCGCCGCCGGCATGGAAGCAGTGCTGTTGCAGAACAAGCCATCGATCGTGTTCAGCTCGTACACCTACGACAAGCTCGACGCTGAAGCTTTTACCTTGGAACTGGGCAAGGCGCGGCCGTTCGGGCAGAACGATGGCGTCAACGTCTCACTGCTGGAAACCCGTCTGAAGCAGATCATCGAAGGCACTGAGCCGGAGACAGAAGAAGGGCTGGACGGCTTGCAACTGTTCAGCGTGGCGCGGGAAATCATCAAGCACAGCGATGCGTTCCGCCTGAATCTGCCAGCGGACATCGAGAACTTTTCCGAGCTGGAACCGGGTTATGTGCTGGCCGAGGATCTGGCCAATACCCGCTGGGTGATCGAAGAGCAGGGCGCGCGGATCATCTTCCCCAACCCCAAGGTCAAGAACGGCCTGCGCGCCGGCATCCTGATCGTCCCGGCCACAGACGAAAACCTCGCCTGATAGCGACATCTGAATCGGCACAAAACCAATGTGGGAGCGAGCCTGCTCGCGAAAGCGGTCTACCAGTCAACTTGTCGTCGGCTGGCAGTCCCTCTTCGCGAGCAGGCTCGCTCCCACATTTGATTTGAGTGAGGTCAAAAACTCACTCGACGTTACACGGCTACCGCACGCGGCTCTGTACGACGCAGCGCACGAACTTTCTGCAGCGTGTCCGCGCAAGTCCGCGCTGCTTCCTGACCCTTGTGCACAAAGTGCTCGAAGAAGAACTTCTGATGCTCTTCGCCCGAATGGAAGTGATGCGGGGTCAGCGACACCGAGAACACCGGCACTTCGGTTTCCAGCTGCACCTGCATCAGGCCGCTGACCACCGATTGCGCAACGAACTCGTGCCGGTAAATGCCGCCGTCCACCACCAGGGCGGCGGCGACGATGCCGGCGTAACGGCCGGACTTGGCCAGCAGCTTGGCGTGCAGCGGCATTTCAAAGGCGCCGCCGACTTCAAAGAAATCGATGTCCGATTCCTGATAACCCTGCACCAGCATTTCAGCGACGAAGCCTTTACGGCTCTGGTCGACGATTTCCTTGTGCCAGCAGGCCTGGATGAACGCGACGCGCTCGCCCTGTGGGTGTTTGCTTTTGCTGTCGATAGCGGTGGGTTGCATGTTCTGACTCCTGTTTGTGTGAAAAACAGGGCGTTATGAATCGAAAGGGATGCAGGGGTGCGAACGCAGGCACGGATGCACGCGGACGGCCCTTTGGCGTCGATCCCGTTCTCTCTTCATCCGGACTATGACCGTCGGCCCCGGGATCACACCGGGTCTGCTGACCTTGCCGACGCACCCGACTCAAGTCGTGCGCAGCGCCAAGCGCTCGCGGGCTATGCGCGTTGCGCGCAATTACCGCCGGTGGGGAATTGCACCCCGCCCTGAGAACGTTTGTGCCGCCCAATCTCGGGCAGCGCGCAGTTTGTAACACATATTTTTCGGTCCTGCACAGAACCTGTGGGAGCGAGCTTGCTCGCGAAAGCGGCTTCACATTCAACGAATATGCTGCCTGTTACTGCTCTTTCGCGAGCAGGCTCGCTCCCACATGGATTGTGCTTTTTCCTGAGGACGGTGATTTTTCCTTCTTCAAGGCTTGATTAATCTGCGCGATGACCGCAGTAATCCCACTTCACAAAGGGATTTCCCCATCTGACCAGAGGCCAGGTTCATGAGCGTTATCGATCTTCGCAGCGACACCGTCACCCAACCGACTCCCGCTATGCTCGAGGCGATGACCGCAGCCGATACCGGTGACGATGTGTACGGCGAAGATCCGACGGTCAATCACCTCGAGGCCGAACTGGCCCAACGCCTGGGCTTTGCTGCTGCGCTGTTCGTGCCGACCGGAACCATGAGCAACCTGCTCGGCCTGATGGCGCACTGCGAGCGTGGCGACGAATACATTGTCGGTCAGCAGGCGCACACCTATAAGTACGAAGGTGGCGGGGCGGCGGTGCTCGGTTCGATTCAGCCGCAGCCGCTGGAGCTGCAGAGCGACGGTTCGCTGGATCTGGATCAGGTCGCCGCCGCGATCAAACCGGACGATTTCCATTTCGCCCGCACGCGTTTGCTGGCGCTGGAAAACACCATGCAGGGCAAAGTCTTGCCGCTGGAGTATCTGGCGCGCGCGCGACGCTTTACGCAGGAACACGGCCTGGAATTGCACCTGGACGGCGCGCGGTTGTACAACGCGGCGGTCAAGCTCGGCGTCGATGCCCGCGAGATCACCCAGCATTTCGATTCGGTGTCGGTGTGCCTGTCCAAAGGCCTCGGCGCGCCGGTCGGCTCGGTGCTGTGCGGCTCCGAGCAACTGATCGGCAAGGCGCGGCGTTTGCGAAAAATGGTCGGTGGCGGCATGCGTCAGGCCGGGTTGCTCGCGGCGGCTGGCTTGTACGCGCTGGATCATCACGTCGAACGGCTGGCGGATGACCATGCCAACGCGCAGTTGCTCGCCGAGGGTCTGCGTGAGGCCGGTTTCGTCGTCGAGCCCGTGCAAACCAATATGGTTTATGTGCAGATGGGTGACAAGGCCGCAGCACTCAAGGACTTTGCCGGCGAACGCGGGATCAGGCTCAGCGCCGCTGCGCGCTTGCGCATGGTCACGCACATGGACGTCAGCCGCGCGCAAATCGAACAAGTGATCGAGACATTCGTCGAGTTTTCACGCAAGTGACAGCGTCAGCCGTCCAATTGACCGTTTCTATCGTATAAACACGCTGTACCCCGCGCGCAGGGCCGATATAATGCGGCCCTTTGCCGTCGCTTCGTCTCACGACGTTTCGAACAGGCCTTTGGCCGCAGCCTCCGTGGAAGAACCTAATGAAAAGCGCAGAAATCCGTGAAGCCTTCCTTCGCTTCTTCGAAGAGCAAGGCCACACCCGTGTAGCCTCCAGCTCTTTGATTCCGGGCAACGACCCAACCCTGCTGTTCACCAACGCGGGGATGAACCAGTTCAAGGACTGCTTCCTGGGCCAGGAAAAACGTGCGTACACCCGTGCCACCAGTAGTCAGAAATGCGTGCGCGCCGGCGGCAAGAACAGTGACCTGGAAAACGTCGGTTATACCGCACGTCACCACACGTTCTTCGAGATGCTCGGCAACTTCAGCTTCGGCGACTACTTCAAGCACGACGCGATCACCTTTGCCTGGACCTTCCTGACTGGCGTGCTCAAGCTGCCGAAGGAAAAGCTCTGGGTCACTGTCTACGCCACCGACGACGAAGCGTATGACATCTGGACACAGAAAATCGGCGTGCCGGCCGAGCGCATGATCCGCATCGGCGACAACAAGGGCGCTCCATACGCTTCCGACAACTTCTGGACCATGGGCGATACCGGCCCGTGCGGCCCGTGCACCGAGATTTTCTACGATCACGGCGAGCACATCTGGGGCGGCCCACCGGGCTCGCCGGAAGAAGATGGCGATCGCTACATCGAAATCTGGAACAACGTGTTCATGCAGTTCAACCGCACCGCCGATGGCGTGTTGCATCCGTTGCCTGCGCCGTCGGTGGACACCGGCATGGGCCTGGAGCGGATCAGTGCGGTGATGCAGCACGTCAACTCCAACTACGACATCGACCTGTTCAAGAACCTGCTCAAGGCTTCGGCTGAAGCGATCGGCTGCGAAAACGGCGATCAGTCGTCGCTCAAAGTCGTCTCCGACCACATTCGTTCCTGCGGTTTCCTGATCGCCGACGGCGTGCTGCCGTCCAACGAAGGTCGCGGTTACGTGCTGCGCCGGATCATCCGTCGCGCCTGCCGTCACGGCAACAAGCTCGGCGCCACCGGCAGCTTCTTCTACAAGATCGTCGCGGCGCTGGTTGCCGAGATGGGCGAAGCCTTCCCGGAACTGCAGAAGCAGCAAAGCAACATCGAGCGCGTGCTCAAGGCTGAAGAAGAGCAGTTCTCCAAGACCCTGGAGCACGGCCTGAAAATCCTCGAGCAGGATCTGGCCGAGCTCAAAGGCACCGTGGTGCCAGGTGACGTGGTGTTCAAACTCTATGACACCTACGGTTTCCCGATGGACCTGACCGCCGACATCGCCCGCGAACGCGGCCTGACCGTCGACGAAGCCGGTTTCGAGCGCGAGATGGAAGCGCAGCGTGTTCGCGCGCGTTCGGCCAGCTCGTTCGGTCTGGACTACAACACCCTGGTCAAGGTCGACGTGGCCACCGAGTTCACCGGTTACGCGGCCACCAGCGGCTCGGCGAAAATCGTTGCCATCTATAAGGATGGCCAGTCGGTCGACGTGCTGAGCGAAGGTCAGGAAGGCGTGATCGTGCTCAACCAGACGCCGTTCTACGCCGAATCCGGTGGCCAGATCGGCGACTGCGGTTTCATTCAGGCCGGCAGCAGCCGCTTCGACGTGCGCGACACCACCAAGACCGGTGGCGCATTCCTGCACCACGGCGTGCTGGCCTCGGGCAGTCTGACCATTGGCGCACCGGTGGAAACCCACGTCGACGCCGAAGTGCGTCACGCCACCGCGCTGAACCACTCGGCCACTCACTTGCTGCACGCCGCGCTGCGTCAGGTGCTCGGTGAGCATGTGCAGCAGAAAGGTTCGTTGGTCGACAGTCAGCGTCTGCGTTTCGACTTCAGCCACTTCGAAGCGATCAAGCCAGAACAGATCAAGCAGCTGGAAGACATCGTCAACGCCGAGATTCGCAAGAATTCCGCCGTTGAAACCGAAGAAACCGACATCGAAACCGCGAAGAACAAAGGCGCCATGGCGCTGTTCGGCGAGAAGTACGGCGACAGCGTGCGCGTGCTGAGCATGGGCGACTTCTCGGTCGAACTGTGCGGCGGTATCCACGCCAACCGTACCGGCGACATCGGCCTGCTGAAAATCATCAGCGAAGGCGGTGTGGCCTCGGGCGTGCGTCGTATCGAGGCGGTCACTGGCGCTGCGGCGCTGGCCTACTTGAACGCGGCGGAAGAACAACTCAAGGAAGCGGCCAGCCTGGTCAAGGGCAGCCGCGACAACCTGATCGACAAGCTCTCGGCGGTACTGGAGCGCAACCGTCTGCTGGAGAAACAACTCGAGCAGTTGCAGGCCAAGGCAGCCAGCGCGGCGGGCGACGATCTGTCGGCCTCGGCGGTGGACGTCAAGGATGTGAAGGTGTTGGCCGCCCGTCTGGACGGTCAGGATGGCAAGGCGCTGCTGGCGCTGGTCGATCAGCTGAAAAACAAACTCGGCCGCGCAGTGATCCTGCTCGGCGGTGTCCATGAGGAAAAGGTCGTACTGGTTGCAGGCGTAACCAAGGACCTGACTGGCCAACTCAAAGCCGGTGATTTGATGAAACAGGCTGCTGCGGCAGTGGGCGGGAAGGGCGGTGGTCGTCCGGACATGGCGCAGGGCGGCGGTGTCGATGCCGCTGCGCTGGATGGCGCGCTGGCGCTGACCGTTCCATTCGTCGAGCAGGCTTTATAAGACGGCTCGCCGGGCCCGCAGTCTAGTGGCGGGCCTGGCGACTGTTCGAAAGATTATTGGGCGCCCTTCATGGGCAGAGGCGGCTTTGAAATGGCTTTGATCGTACAGAAATTTGGAGGCACCTCGGTCGGCACTGTCGAGAGAATCGAGCAGGTCGCCGACAAGGTTAAGAAATTCCGCGATGCCGGCGATGACCTGGTGGTTGTGCTGTCTGCAATGAGCGGCGAAACCAACCGTCTGATCGATCTGGCCAAGCAAATCAGTGGCGAGGCACAACCGGTTCCGCGCGAGCTGGACGTGATCGTATCCACCGGTGAGCAGGTGACGATTGCCCTGTTGGCCATGGCGCTGATCAAGCGCGGTGTGCCGGCGGTGTCGTACACCGGCAATCAGGTGCGGATCCTGACTGACAGTGCGCACAATAAAGCGCGTATCTTGCAGATTGATGACCAGAAGATTCGCGGTGATCTGAAGGCTGGCCGTGTGGTGGTTGTCGCCGGTTTCCAGGGCGTCGACGAGCACGGCAACATCACCACCCTCGGTCGCGGCGGTTCCGATACCACCGGCGTGGCACTGGCGGCGGCCTTGAAGGCGGATGAATGCCAGATCTACACCGACGTCGACGGTGTCTACACCACCGACCCGCGTGTGGTGCCGGTCGCTCAGCGTCTGGACAAGATCACCTTCGAAGAGATGCTGGAAATGGCCAGCCTCGGTTCCAAGGTGCTGCAGATCCGTGCGGTGGAATTCGCCGGCAAGTACAACGTTCCGCTGCGCGTACTGCACAGCTTCAAGGAGGGTCCGGGCACCCTCATTACTATTGATGAAGAGGAAACCATGGAACAGCCGATCATTTCCGGCATCGCTTTCAACCGCGATGAAGCCAAGCTGACCATCCGTGGCGTGCCAGACACCCCGGGCGTGGCGTTCAAGATTCTCGGCCCGATCAGTGCCGCGAACATCGAAGTCGACATGATCGTGCAGAACGTCGCGCACGATAACACCACCGACTTCACCTTCACCGTGCACCGCAACGACTACCAGGCCGCACAGACTGTGCTGGAAAACACCGCTCGCGAGATCGGTGCCCGTGAAGTGGTCGGCGACACCAAGATCGCCAAGGTCTCGATCGTCGGCGTCGGCATGCGTTCCCACGCAGGCGTGGCCAGCCGCATGTTCGAATCCCTGGCGAAAGAAAGCATCAACATCCAGATGATCTCGACTTCGGAAATCAAGGTGTCCGTAGTGATCGAAGAGAAATACCTGGAACTGGCTGTGCGCGCGCTGCACACGGCTTTCGAACTGGATGCTCCGGCCCGTCAGGGCGAGTAATCCGCTTCTGTGAAGGGCGCGGTCTGACCGCGCCCTTTATTTTTGAATGGCGCGAGCCCCGGAACTGTTCTTTTGCTCGCGCTGGTCAATACTCAGGCATGTAGGGCTACGATCGCTGCGGTTGTAGGTCGGGTGCCTTTTTTTTGCAGACTGTTGTCCCTGAAATGAATGGCGTAAGGAGAAAGGTATGCTGATTCTGACTCGTCGGTGCGCGGAAAGCCTGATTATCGGTGACGGCGAAATCACCGTGACCGTGCTCGGCGTCAAAGGAAACCAGGTGCGTATCGGCGTCAACGCTCCGAAAGAGGTTGCGGTGCACCGTGAGGAAATTTACCTGCGTATAAAGAAAGAGAAGGACGAAGAACCAAGCCATTAATTTTTATCGATTTTTATGTTTGCAAACGGGGAAGAAGCTGGTTAATATACGCCCCGTGTTGCGGAGAGCTGGCCGAGTGGCCGAAGGCGCTCCCCTGCTAAGGGAGTACACCTCAAAAGGGTGTCGGGGGTTCGAATCCCCCGTTCTCCGCCATTATTTGCTTAGTACGTCGTAATCTGGCTTCTTCTGTAAGTTGTTGAAATTACTAGAAAAAGTGTTTGACATAGAGATTAGACGGCCTATAATGCGCGGCAACAAATGCACTCGTAGCTCAGCTGGATAGAGTACTCGGCTACGAACCGAGCGGTCACAGGTTCGAATCCTGTCGAGTGCACCATTTAAGAGTTATTTGCTGTAAGGTGAGTAACTCGGCTTCAGCCAGTTGTGGTCTGGTTTAAAAACACAAAATGCACTCGTAGCTCAGCTGGATAGAGTACTCGGCTACGAACCGAGCGGTCAC
>NZ_RCOD01000003.1:0-22583 GCF_004307505.1 Pseudomonas sp. Sample_11 | reverse complement strand
AAATGCACTCGTAGCTCAGCTGGATAGAGTACTCGGCTACGAACCGAGCGGTCACAGGTTCGAATCCTGTCGAGTGCACCATATACCAAGAAGCCCGCGTTTAACGCGGGCTTTTTGCTGTCCGGGATTTGGCTTTTCCCTTCACACAGCCTCTTTCATCAAAATCAATTTGAGCACTGCGGCCTCGCTTGAGGTCGTAACGATAGCTCGTGGTCGACGTGCGCGTGTTGATCTTGTCGGGCTTGCCCAGTGCGCTTTCGACGTCCCGCTGACTCATGCCGGCAATCACTCGGCGGTTGATGATCGCTTCGCGCCGCTGCCTGTTATCGATCAGGTTTCCACATTTGTGTTCGGTGCCACCGACGATGCCCGGTTCGCGTCCGCTGTCTTTCATGCCGGTGACTGCTTCGTGATTGAACTCCGGCATGATTGCGACCCAGCCGGGTGAATACGGGTGGACCTCCTGAATTGAGAGTTGCTCGCCAGTTGCGCAGCTCATCGACGTAAACGTGACGCTGCCGTCAGCGGCCTGGCAACGATGAAGTGTGGTGGCGTGGGCAGGCGTGGTGTGGAGCAGGGCGGTCAGTAGATATAGCGCGGGTTTTGCTGGCATTCGATGTCCTCCGTGACGATCTACGCTCAAGGGTAGTCGCTGCTTTTTGCGTTGCCGGTGTGTTTTCTTTTCAAGATGAGTCGTCGCATTTGCACGGGTCAGGCAGGTGCTCAGGTTTGTTTCGCAAGCGCTTGTTTCAGCCGTGATTTTTTCAACGTTTTAAACCGTCAGGCGTGTATCATTGCGCCCGTCAGCCCCGCCGGGGCTTATGGAAAACCTCCATGGACTTACCCAGTAGTTGTTCAGTAAACCGTTTCACCAATCATGAATTGACTGATTGATCCTTCCGGCGTGCCCCGCTGCTGGGAGTGGAGTTCGCCTATGTCCGAAATCGAAGTAAAGAAAACACAGGAAAGCCTGCAGGACCGCCTGGCTCAGGTCGTCGAGTTGCTGCAGCGCCAACGTGTCGTTGAAGACCTGACTCATCGCCAGGAAGGTCCGCACCACGACCGTGTGGAAAACCTGGTTCACCGGCAAAACCTCGTCGAGCTGCAACGCAAGCTCGATGATTTGCACTCTGCCGACGTCGCCTACATCCTTGAAGCCTTGCCGCTGGACGATCGTCTGACGCTCTGGCAACTGGTCAAGGCCGATCGCGACGGCGACATTCTTCTTGAAGTATCCGACTCCGTCCGTGAGACGCTGATCGCCGACATGGACGATCACGAGCTCCTGGCTGCGGCCAAGGACATGGACGCCGACGAACTCGCTGACCTGGCCTCCGAGCTGCCGCGCGACGTTGTCCATGAGCTGATGGAAAGTCTGGATAACCAGCAGCGCGAACGCGTGCGCTCGGCCCTGTCCTATGACGAGGATCAGGTCGGTGCGCTGATGGACTTCGAGATGGTGACGATCCGTGAGGACGTCAGCCTTGAAGTGGTTCTGCGTTATCTGCGTCGCCTCAAAGAGCTTCCCGGTCATACCGACAAACTGTTCGTGGTCGATTACGACGGCGTGCTCAAAGGTGTGCTGCCGATCAAGCGTCTGCTGGTCAACGATCCGGAGAAGCAGGTCGCCGAAGTGATGGCTAGCGATCCGGTGAGCTTCCACCCGGACGAAGATGCCTACGACGCCGCTCAGGCATTCGAGCGTTACGACTTGATCTCCGCGCCGGTGGTCGACAAGAACGGCAAACTGATCGGCCGTCTGACCATCGATGAAATGGTCGACCTGATCCGTGAGGAAAGCGAAAGCGAAGTGCTCAACATGGCCGGTCTGCGCGAAGAGGAAGATATCTTCGCCTCGGTGTGGAAATCCCTGCGTAACCGTTGGGCGTGGCTGGCGGTGAACCTGATCACTGCATTTGTCGCATCGCGGGTGATCGGTCTGTTCGAAGGTTCGATCGAGAAGCTCGTGGCACTGGCGGCGCTGATGCCGATCGTGGCGGGTATCGGCGGCAACTCCGGTAACCAGACCATCACCATGATTGTGCGCGCCATGGCGCTGGATCAGGTCAGCACCGGCAACACCTCGCGCTTGATGCGCAAAGAGCTGGCGGTCGGTTTGATCAACGGTCTGGTCTGGGGCGGGGTGATCGGTGTGGTCGCGTACATGCTCTACGGCAGTTGGTCACTCGGCGTGGTGATGACGGCGGCGATGACACTTAACCTGTTGCTGGCGGCGTTGATGGGCGTGTTGATCCCGATGACGCTGGCGAAGATGGGCCGCGATCCGGCGATGGGCGCCAGTGTGATGATCACCGCGATGACCGACAGCGGTGGCTTCTTCATCTTCCTCGGGTTGGCGACAATCTTCCTGCTCTGACCTTGTGCAATGAAAAGCCCGTCAAATCGACGGGCTTTTTTGTGCCTGCCACACTCAATTGCCAAGCGGCCATCTGTCATATTGCGGGCAAAAAAAAGCCAGCAATCATGCTGGCTTCAATATGTTCGGTATAACTCAGGACGCGTCTGCGGCCATTTCTGCGTCGTGTGCGATCAGCGACACCAGAGCGTTCTGCTGACGGTGCGACAGCTGACGGAAGCGTTGCAACAGCTCGCGCTCGTGCAGCGACAGCTCCGGGCTGTCCAGGCGCATGCTCAGCTCTTCGCCCAGTGCGCCTTCCTGAATAAGACTCTGCTCAAGGCGCGCAATGATCTCGGAGTTCATGCTGCGATGATGATTGCGAGCCACCTCGGCAATGCGTTCACGCATTCCGTCTGGCAGACGTACGACAAACTTGTCAGCCGTACGGCTGGAATAAATTGCCTGTTTCAATGGGCGCATATATTTAACCGGTTAGTTCAGGGGAGCGGTTCTCGGGATTGGCCGCAGGATGTGTGGTAGGACAAGCATCCGGACCAATTGGTTCAACCTGAATTGTTAAGAGGCCGGCATCATGCCTCAAAATTGCCAGATCATTGGCGTCAATTCTGTGACAAATATTGAGCCGGGTAAAGGCGTAATGCCAGCACCAGTTGTCAGAAATGCGGACTGGTTGGAAAACTTTCCATCCTTCCGTATCGCTGCCCGCTTTCGCATGCACATCTGTTGATGTCCGAAGACTTCAGAACGTGCATGCTATGCGGCTCGCTATTCTTGATCCCTATGTGTACAGGATAGTGGCAATTTGCCGATTTACTAGAGGCAGGACCCGTCGGAGGGCGTTTACAGGATGGATGGCAAGCTTTTTTACCTGATGGGGCCGTCCGGTTCGGGCAAGGACAGCCTGATCGATGCATCGCGTGAGCCACTGCGGGCGTTGAACTGTGAAGTAATGCGTCGGGTGATTACCCGCTCGGCGGAGTCCGTCGGCGAAGATGCAGTTGGCGTGACCCCTGAAGAATTCGAACGGCGACAGCACGCCGGCGCTTTCTCCCTGGCCTGGCAAGCCAACGGCCTCTCCTACGGCATTCCTAGGGAAATGGATGAATGGTTGCAAGCGGGCCGGCACGTACTGGTTAACGGGTCAAGAGCGAACCTGCGTCAAGCAATGGAGAAGTATCCAACGCTGGTGCCGATTCTGCTGACAGTCAACGAAGAGGTCCTGCGCAAGCGCTTGCTCAGCCGTGGTCGGGAGACCCCTGAGCAAATCGATGCGAGGCTGGCTCGCAATGCGTTGTTCAAAGACCGAAGATCCAGCGACAGCCCCGTTCATCAGATCGACAACTCTGTTGACCTCGCTATCGCGGTCTCTTCGTTATTGGAATTGGTTCGGCTCAACGCAGAACCGGATCGAACTTGATCTTGCGCCCTGCAATCAGCGCCAGCACAAACAGCACCGCAAACACGCCACAGCCAACCAGAGGCAAGGTGACTTCCGTCTCCTCGAACAGCGCCAGGTGGGTAACGCCACTCAGTAAAGCGAGGATCAGAAATCCTGTCGCCGATTTGGACATGTTGTACTCCTGAAGATATTTCAAAAAACCAGACGTTCGGTGGTTGGCGCCGAGGCTAGCTCAGGCTCGCTGACCATTTGTGTAGAAGCGTCGCTGCGATCACTCAACACTGCCCACTGCGGCGCTTTCTGCACTTGCAAGTAATGCGGCATGCGCTGCGCCACTGGCTGCTCAACGTCAGCCTTGGGAAAAAAATGTGATCCGAGCAAGACAGCCAGAGCCGCTGCGTTTGCAAGCAAGAGGGTGCTGTTCATGGCACGACGCTCCAAATTGTTCTTTTTGATAGAACAGGCATAGCAGTCGCCGTGCCAACAGTGTAACGGCTGATAAGTCCTTTAAAAACAAGGGTTTGGTATGTTTTTTCCGGCGACGCTGATTGCAATCTGCAATGACCGCATTTCCGCGCAGTGCAATTTGCCCGGTAAAAGTTCCCGCAATCTTCCAGGGCGCTTGCCTACACTTAAAAAGCCCTACGGACGACATGACAAAACAGGGGCTGGCCGTTAACATGCACGCCGTCTGTCGCGCCGCATACAGCCCGCGTCAATCAGTGTCTCAGTAGCTCAATTGGATAGAGCATCCCCCTCCTAAGGGGAAGGTTGCAGGTTCGAACCCCGCCTGGGACACCACCTCTTCAAAAAACAAAAAGCCCCGTCGCACTTACTCGTGTGGCGGGGCTTTTTGCGTTGGAGCGCTGGCGAGCTCTACAGCAACTCCGAACGGCGCAACGCCTCGATGGTTTCAATCAGGTCGTCGTACGCCACCGGTTTGCCCAGATGCTGATCGAACCCGGCTTCACGGGACTTCTGCATGTCGCTCTGAGTGCCATAACCGGTAAGGGCGATCGCCGGTACGTTTTTCACCAGCGGCAGCTTGCGCAGGGCAGCCATCAGTTCATAGCCGGTCATGACCGGCATGCCGAGGTCGGAGATGATCAGATCGTAGCGCGTGCTCTCAGCGGCTTTGAGCGCTGCCACGGGATGGTCGAAGGCCGTTACGTCGGCGTCTTCCATCTCCAGCAGCAGCTTCAATGTCTCCAACACTTCCGGAGAATCGTCGACCAGCAGAATGCTCAAGCCATCGAGCTTGCCGGAAACCGGTTCAACCTCGGCTGTTGCAGCGGTTTCGTCGACATCAGTCGACAGCGGCAGGCGAACGGTAAAGGTACAACCGGCGCCCAGCCCCGGCGAAGCAACCTTCACCGTGCCGTGCTGGGCTTCGGTCAGTTGCCGCACCAGTGACAGGCCGATGCCCAAGCCTTCACGTTGATGGTTGGTGTGCTGTTTTTCCGCCTGGCCGAACAGATCGAAGACATGTTCGAGGTTTTCCGCAGCGATGCCGACGCCGTTATCCTTGACATCCAGTTGCGCCATTTTCCCGCTCTTGCTGGCGATCAACTCAATGCGCCCGCTCGGTGGTGTGAACTTCAAGGCATTGTTGACCAGATTCCAGATGATCTGCTCGACCCGTGTCGGGTCGGCATGAATGATCAACGGTGCTTCAGGCAATTGCAGGTCGATGCGCGTGGCATGCTGCTCATTGAGCACTACCGTGTGGATGTCACGCAGAACCGCGCTCAGTTCGACACGCGCCAATTGCAGTTTGAGCTTGCCGGTGCGCACCCGTGCTACATCAAGCAGGTCGTCGATGATCCGCGCCTGACTGGTCACCGCATCGCAAATGGTGTTGACCGCTTTGGTCGCCGGTCCGGCGGTGCGGATCATTGGCAAACGGCGCAACAGTTCGGCGTTGAGCTGGATCAGGTTGAGCGGGTGCTTGAGTTCATGGGACATGACCGCGAAGAACTCATCACGCAGGGACACCGTATTGCGCGTCTGCGCCAGTTCCTTGCTTTGTTCATCCTGCTGGCGCTTGTGCCCGGTCAGGTCGCGGGCGATTTTCACATAGCCTTGCAAGCGATCGCCGCTGAGCAGGGTGACCTCGCCGCTGCAGAAGAAACGGCTGCCATCCTTGCGCACATGCCAGCGCTCATCCTCCGAGCGGCCGTGCTGGCGGGCGGTGGACAATTCACTTTCAGCCATGCCGGCAGCACGGTCTTCGGCTGTGAAGATGAAATCGTAGTACTGACCTTCGGCCTCGTTTTTGCTGTGGCCAAAGATCAGTTCAGCGCCTTTGTTCCAACTGGTGATCGCACCCATTTCATCGAGGATGATAATCGCGTAATCACGTGTACTCTCAGCGACCAGTCGCATGCGTTCTTCGCCCAGGCGCAGCTCTTCCTCGGCTTCGCGGCGTTTGCTGATGTCGATGAAGGTCAACACGGTGCCGTCGATGTGGTCTTCGCTGGAGCGATAAGGCAGCAAGCGGGCGATGTACCAGCGGTTATCGGTACTGTTGACCTCGCGTTCGATCATGTTCAGCGATTCGAACACTTGCGCCGCGTCCTCGGTCATCGCCGGGTAATTCAGGCGATGGGTGATATCCAGCAGTGAACGGCCGGTGTCTACCGGCAACATGCTGAAGATGTCGGTGGCGCGCGGCGTGAACCATTTGATGCGCATGCTGCGATCGACGAACACCGTAGCAATGTCGGTAGAAGCGATCAGATTGGTCAGATAATCGTTGATCTTGTCGGTTTCTTCGACTTTGGTCTTCAGCTCGTAGTTGACCGTCAACAGCTCTTCATTGATTGACTGCAACTCTTCCTTGCTGGTCTCGAGCTCTTCGGTGGCCGAGCGCAGTTCTTCGTTGATCGCCTGCATCTCCTCGTTGGAAGCCTTGAGCTCTTCGCTGGAGATTTCCGACTGTTCGATGGTGTCCTGCAAATGCAATTTGGTGCGTTGCAGCTCACGTTCGAGGTTGGAGAGCACCTGGCTTTCAGTCTGCAGCATCGTGGTCAACGCCTGCTCGTGCGCGTCGATCTCCGTTTCATCGAAGGTCACCAGCACGCACTCGCTGTCGAAGTCGTCGTCCTTGTACGGCTGCGCAATCAGCGTGATGCGGTATTGGCGCTCCTCGCGCTTGAGCAGCACTTCACGCGAGCGCACGGTGAGGTTGCTTTGCTGCACCTGGAACAGCGTCGTGCGAATTTCCAGGCGCAGTTCCGGCAGGATCAGAGTCAGCAGGTTGCGTGACAGCTCGCCGCCGACATGCCGCAGGAAGCGCCCGGCGGCTTCGCTCATGTGAAGGATATCGGCGTTGGTGTCGACGATAATGCTCGGCGGGGCGAAGCGTTCTATGGCGCGGCGGTGGATATCGGCAAACGACAGCTTGACGGGCTCGATGGCTTTCGATGGCGGTCGGGAAACGCTGGTGCGCATATAACCGCCACTCGGCATGGTCGGGGTGCGGCGGCTGTTCGCCGTACCAGTCTTGGCGCGGAAGATGCGGTTGCGCTTGTCCACTGGCGCGAACAGTTCATGGCAGGCATCGGCGCTTTCCGAGGTGCCGAGAAACAGGAAACCACCCGGTCGCAGGGCAAAGTGGAACATCTGCAGGATTTCCCGCTGCACCTCGCGATCCAGGTAAATCAGCAGATTGCGGCAAACGATCAGGTCGATCTGCGAGAACGGCGGATCGGACAACAGGCTGTGCTTGGCGAACAGCACTTTCTCGCGGATTTCCTTGCGGATCCGGTAGTGGTCATCGTCTTTGACGAAATAATGCCGAAGGCGTGTTGGCGGTACGTCGGTGACGATGGCTTGCGGATAGGTGCCGGCGCGGCCAGTGGTGATCGCGCGTTCGTCGATATCGGTGGCGAACACTTGCAGGTTGGCCTTGCTGCTTTGTACCTGCATCTGATCATCGAGCAGGATTGCCAGGCTGTAGGCTTCTTCGCCGGTCGAGCAGCCGGCAGACCAGACGCGCAATTCTTCTTTTTCCGACGAGTCGGCAACCGATTGCACCAGTTGCGGCAGCACATCGCGCTCAAGGGCTTCGAAGGCTTCGCGGTCACGGAAGAAGTTGGTCACGCCGATCAGCATATCGCCGAGCAGGGCCTTGGATTCTTCCGGGGTGTTTTGCAGGTAGTCGTAATAGGCGCCGAGGTCAGACTGGCTGGTGACCTGCATGCGCCGCTCGATGCGGCGCAGCACGGTGGCGCGTTTGTAGTGTTTGAAGTCATGGCCGGTGCTGCTGCGCAGGTACAACAGAATTTCATGCAGGCGTTGTTCGGCGATCGACGCCTCGTGTTCGTTTGCAGGCTTCAAGGCTTTCAAGTCGGGATCATTGGCGCTGGGTAATTTGATGTTCTGAGAGTTGCGCCACAGCTCCATCAGTTTCTGCGGCATCTCGACCACTGGCAGTATCAGATCGACCATGCGCGTCTCGATGGCGGCGCGCGGCATGCCGTCGAACTCGGCGTCTTCCGGCACTTGTACCAGCGTCACGCCACCCTGTTCCTTGATTCGCGACAAGCCCACCGCACCATCGGAACCGGTGCCTGAAAGCACCAGGCAAAAAGCCCGCTCGCGATGCACATCGGCCAGATCGCGGAAGAACAGGTCGATGGCAGTGTGGCGCGCTTGCGGTGAGCCAGCGGGGCTGACGCGCAGGTAGCCGTCATTCATCGTCAGCGAGTGCGCCGGAGAAATCACGTACACGCAGTTCTTTTCGATCGGCACCGGCTGCGTCACTTGCAACACCGGCATGCGCGTCGATTCCTGAATGATCTGGTCGGCGATGCTCTGGTGATCGGGCGACAGGTGCAGAATGATCACAAACGCCATGCCACTGTCCTTCGGCATATGCTCGAAAAACAGCTTGATTGCTTGCAGGCCGCCCGCCGAGGCGCCGATGCCCACCACCGGGAAATTCAGGTGGCTGAGAGTCAGGTCCTTGCGTTCGTGCGCAGAGGGCGAGGCAGGGGTTTTCGAGGTCATCACTTCGGCCTTTTTTTGTGGCGTTACAAGCGTATCGCGGACGTCCGGGGGCGCAGGTAATTGAGCAGAATAAACCTCATTTGCGGATCTGCCTGCACTTTTGAAGGACAAATGTCCTGCCTGTGTTTTTGACACCCGGCGAACGACGACCGTGCCGATTATTTTGCCGGTGTGATGATCGGTTGTCAGTGGTTGTTAATTTCGATCCTCAGACGCTTCGACAATCTCAAAGAAGAATCTTGAAGCACCACCCTCAGGCCCGGGCATTTTTGGCCGATAACCCGAACGGTGAGTTCAGACTCCAGCGAAATCGCTTGATGGCGCATGGCCTCCGGCTATCATCTGCGCGCCTGAAATCGCCTCGGTTCGTTTTCTTCAATTGCCTGGAAATCTTCGATGTCGTCGTATCACCAAAAAAGCTTTCTGATCGTCGATGATTTTTCCGATTTCCGCAGTTCCGTGCGTTCGATGTTGCGTGAGCTCGGCGTCAAGGATGTCGATACTGCCGACACTGGCGAGCAGGCGCTGAAGATGTGCTCGCAGAAGTCCTACGATTTCATTCTTCAGGACTTCCACCTCGGCGACGGCAAGAAGAACGGCCAGCAGGTGCTCGAAGACCTGATGTCGGAAAAGCTCATCAGCCACGAAGCCGTTTTCGTCATGGTCACGGCCGAGACCAGTCAGGCGATGGTGCTCAGTGCGCTGGAGCATGAACCGGATGCGTACCTGACCAAGCCGTTCAACCGTTCCGGACTGGCCCAGCGTCTTGAGCGTCTGGAGCAACGCAAGACCTTGCTCAAACCGATTCTGCAGGCCCTTGATCGCGGTAAGCCGGTCGAGGTGCTCAATGCCTGTATTGCCCTGTGCAAACAGGACATCCGCTATTCGCCGCTGTGCCTGCGCTACCGCGCCGATGCGCTGCGCGACATGAACCAGAACGAAGCGCTGGAGCGGCTCTACGACGGCATCATTGCCGACCGTCCGTTGCCGTGGGCCTTCGCTGGATTGGGCAAGTTGCTGTTCAAACGCGGGCAGGTCTCGCAGGCCAAAGAGGTTTATGAAAAGGCCTTGAAAGTGTTCCCGATGATGCCGGCGCTGTATGACGGCATGGCCGATGTGCTGGTGGCCGAAGGCGACAGCAAAGGCGCGCAGCGGGTGCTGGAAGAAGCGATCCGTCTGTCGCCGCTGGCGGTGCGCCGTCAGGCTTTGCTCGGCAAACTGGCGATGGCCAACGAAGATTTCGAAACCGCATCGCGTGCTTATCGTCAGGCCGTGGCGCAGGGCGCGCAGTCGCGTTTCAAGGACCCGGAAAGCAATCTCGGCCTGGCTCATGCGCTGATCAGCAAGGGCAGCGATCGCGGCCTCGACACGCGCACGCGGCTGGAGATCAACACCACCCTCAGTGCCGTGGCCAAGGAGAACCCGAGCGATCCCGGCCTGCAGATTCGCGCGCGGCTGATGAAAGCCACGAGCCTATTGCTCAACGACGCTGAAACCGCCGACAAACTCACCGAACAAGCACTGATGCGCCTCGATGGCATGGAGCAATTCATGAGCCCCGAGGCGGCGTTGCTGGTGGCCAAGCAGTTGCAGATGCTCGGTCAGGCCGAGGCGGGCACTTCGATGCTCAAGAGCTGCGCGGAGATTTACGGGGATGACCCGGCGGTGATGAAAGACATTGCCAAGCTCACCGACGATCCGACGATTCTCAGTTCGAGCAACGCTGCGGCCGATCTCAACCGCCAGGGCGTGCGCGTGTACAAGACCGGCAATCTGGTCGAGGCCCGCGAGGTGTTCCGCAAGGCGCTCAAGCTGCAACCGAAAAACATCAGTATTGCGCTGAACCTGGCCCAGTCGCTGCTGCACGGCACCGACACCAGTGTGCCGTCGGCGGAGCTGGAAGAATGTCGGGCCTGCCTGAAACTGGTGGGCCTGATGCCCGACACCGACGCGCGGTTTGCGCGTTATCAGAAGCTGAAAAGCAAGGCGTTTGGCGAATGAACCCAATTGATCCGGCGCTGGATTTTTCCACGGTGATTGCCTCCACCGTCCACGACATGAAGAACTCCCTGGCCATGCTGATGCAGGCGCACAGCCAATGGCTCGCGCGTCTGCCCAAAGAGCTGCGCGACGGCTCGGAACAGGGCGTGATCGACTTCGAGTTCGCCCACCTCAACGGCATGCTCGTGCAGTTGCTCGGGCTGTACAAACTTGGCGTGAATCAGTTGCCGCTGCAGCCGGCTTATCACGAACTCGACGATTTCATCGAGGCGCAACTGGCCGCGCATCAGGAAGTGTTTGCCAGTCGCGGCATCATCGCCACCTATGAAGTCGATCCGTTGAGCCCGCTGGGTTTCTTCGATCGCGAGCTGATCGCCTCGGTGCTCGGCAACTGCATCAACAATGCGATCCGTTACGCCCGCGAGTCGTTGCTGATTACTGTCGGTGATGAAGCCGGGCAACTGGTATTGAGCATCAACGACGATGGCGACGGTTATCCAGCAGAGATGCTCGAGCGTCAGGCCGATTATGTGCAGGGCATCAATCACAGCAGCGGCAGCACCGGCCTCGGTCTGTATTTCGCCAATCGCATCGCCGCGCTGCATCAGCGCAACGGCGTGGAAGGACGCACCGAAATCAGCAATGGCGGGCCGTTGGGCGGAGGAGTGTTCAGCCTCTACTTGCCCTGAGGTCTGGTGTAGGAGCTGCCGAAGGCTGCGATCTTTTGATTGTAAAAAGCAAGATCAAAAGATCGCAGCCTCGTTGCACTCGTCAGCTCCTACGGCTACCGCACAAGATCGGGATTTTTGTGGGCGCTGCTTGATATTCCGAACAGCCGCAGCCTATTTTGTCCGGGTCGCCGTTCGCGGCTCGCACAACAACAAGGATTGCGTCATGACAACCGATGGCCAGGGTTCACTCGCGCAGCGATTGACCGGCATTGATGAGATTGAATGTGTCACCCCGGATCTGAACGGTGTGCCACGGGGCAAGGTGATGACCGCCGAGGGTTTTCTCGAAGGGCGGCGTTTGCAGTTGGCGCGGGGTGTGCTGCTGCAATGCATCATGGGCGGCTATCCGCCGGCGCGGTTCTACGGCAGCGATGACGGCGATCTGGCGCTGGTTGCCGATCCTGCGCAGATTCACCGTTTGCCCTGGAGCGACGAGCCGCGCGCCATGGCGATTTGCGACGCCGACGAACTGAGCGGGGAGAGCTCCAGTCTCTCGACCCGTGGCCAGCTCAAAGCAGTCATCGCCCGTTACGCCGCGCACGGTCTGGCGCCGGTGGTGGCGACCGAACTGGAATTTTTTGTCTTCGCACCCAATACCGATCCGACTCAGCCGTTCCGTCCGCCAGTCGGCCTCGACGGCCGCCGCGAGGATGGCCAGTCGGCGTTCAGCGTCAGTTCCAACAACGGTCTGCGGCCGTTCTTCAGCGAAGTGTATAAATGCATGGCGGCCCTCGGCCTGCCGCGCGACACCTTCATGCATGAAATGGGCGTCAGCCAGTTCGAGATCAATCTGCTGCACGGCGATCCGCTGCTGCTTGCCGATCAGACGTTCCTGTTCAAGCACCTGCTCAAGGAGGTCGCGCTCAAGCATGGCCTGAGCGTGGTGTGCATGGCCAAACCGCTGGCGCACACACCGGGCAGCTCGATGCATATTCACCAGAGCATCGTTGAGATCGGCAGCGGCAAGAATGTCTTCACTGACTCGAACGGCGAGCCGACGGCGATGTTCCGCCACTTCATCGGCGGGCAACAGGCAGGCCTCGCCGATTTCACCGCACTGTTTGCGCCCAACGTGAATTCCTATCAGCGCCTGTGTCATCCGTACGCGTCGCCGAACAATGCCTGTTGGTCCCATGACAATCGCGCCGCTGGCTTGCGTATTCCCGCCAGCTCGCCGGTCGCACGTCGGGTCGAAAACCGTCTGCCGGGCGCCGACGCCAATCCGTATCTGGCCATCGCCGCCAGTCTGGCTGCGGGTTTGCATGGCATCGAGCAGGAACTGGAGCCGAGCGCGGCAATCCAGGGTGAGTTCGCCGTGCCGGATAATCTGGCCTTGCCGTGTACCTTGCACGCCGCGCTGGAGCGTCTGAAACGTAGCCAGTTGGCGAGGGAACTGTTCGGGTCGGAGTTCATCGAAGGCTACATCGCTTCGAAGACCATGGAGTTGACCAGCTTCTTTGATGAAATCACTCCCTGGGAGCGCCGTGTGCTGGCCGCCCAGGCCTGACGTATCGCTGCTGCCGGGCAGTCGTTCTGACCGCCCGGTATTTACTGCAAGGAGCCGCTCGGAACGCCGATGCGCCAAATCTGGAAATCCTTTCGAGCGCTGTATTTCGCCTCGCTGATGATGTTGATCGGCTCGGGCCTTCTTTCTACTTATCTGGCTTTGCGTCTGGCTGCCGACAATGTCGACGGGCTGTGGGTCGGTGCGCTGATGGCGGCCAACTATTTCGGTCTGGTGCTGGGCGGCAAGATCGGCCATCGCCTGATCGCCCGGGTCGGGCATATCCGTGCCTACTCGGCGTGTGCCGGGATCGTTGGCGCGGCGGTGCTCGGCCATGGGCTGGTGGACTGGCTGCCGGCGTGGCTGGTGCTGCGGACGATCGTTGGTCTGGGCATGATGTGTCAGTACATGGTCATCGAGAGCTGGCTCAACGAGCAGGCCGATGCCAATCAACGCGGCCTGGTGTTCAGCGGTTACATGATCGCCTCGTACCTGGGCCTGGTGCTGGGCCAGCTGATTCTGGTCATGCACCCCGGCCTCGGCCTGGAGCTGCTGATGCTGGTCGCGCTGTGCTTTGCCCTGTGTCTGGTGCCGGTGACGTTGACCCGACGGATTCACCCGGCGCCTCTGCACCCCGCGCCGATGGAGCCGCGCTTCTTTATCAAGCGTGTGCCGCAATCGCTGAGCACGGTGCTCGGCGCCGGTCTGATCATCGGTTCGTTCTACGGTCTGGCGCCGCTGTACGCCTCGCAACAAGGGCTGACGACCGAGCAGGTCGGTCTGTTCATGGGTAGCTGCATTTTTGCCGGGTTGCTGGTGCAGTGGCCGTTGGGCTGGTTGTCCGACCGTTATGACCGCGCATTGCTGATTCGCTGCTTTGCCGGGTTTCTCGCGGTGGCGGCGTTGCCGTTGGCGATCATGCCGCAGGTGCCGCTGGAGGTGCTGTTCGTCGTCGGCTTCTTCTGTTCGCTGGTGCAGTTTTGTCTGTATCCGCTGGCGGTGGCGTTTTCCAACGACCACGTCGAAGGCGATCGCCGGGTTTCGCTGACCGCCATGCTGCTGGTGACTTATGGTGTTGGCGCGAGCATCGGGCCGCTGCTGGCGGGTGTGCTGATGAAGTTTCTCGGCAGTCAGAGCCTGTATGCGTTCTTCAGTTTCTTCGCGTTGGTGCTGGTCTGGCGGATTCGTCCGAAAGCAGTGACCAACCTGCACCAGGTCGACGACGCACCGCTGCATCACGTGGCAATGCCGGACAGCATGTCGAGCTCGCCGCTGGTGGCGGCGCTTGACCCGCGTGTCGATGAGCAGGTGGTGCAGGAGCAGATGGTCCAGGACCCGGCGCCGGTCACTCCTGAGCCTGAGCCTGAGCCTGAGCCCGAAGCGCAGCCGGAAGCAGTCGTTGAAACCGAACTGGACAGCGGCAATGACGATAAGCCTGCGCCGGATATCAGTGGTGGCAGGCCCTGAACCGAAGGTACATCGGCGCATAAAAAAGGGCAGTCCTGAGCGGGACTGCCCTTTTTATTGATCGCTGCGACTCAGAGATCGTCTTTGTCGAAACGCCGTGCTTCACGTTGCAACTGGTAAACGAAACGCTCGACGTTGCGTGCAGCCTGGCCACTGATGTTGTGGAAGCGCAGACCGGCGAAGGTGATGTTGAGTTTTTCTTCGAAATGCAGATAGCGCAGTTCGACCGATGTTGGCTGGTTGCCGAACAGCGGCGGGGCGATCAGGCGATCGTAGACCTGGCCCAGTTGCAGGCGATCAGTGATGTCGCCTTCGAAGCGGAATTTGCAGCCAGTGGCGGAAATATCCAGCAGCTTGCCGTGCAACGGCGTCTTGAGCTTTTCGCCGCCCAGTTCAACGCTGACCAGATCGGTGAGCTTCAACGCAGCGCGGAAGGCGTTACGGCGCTGGTGATAGACCACTTCGCTCGGCAGGTCGCCGGTGTAGAAACGGTCACCGTCGGATTCTTCGATGTTCAGCGTGCCGTTGCATTCCCAGGCGATGCGCACGCCGTCATGAAAGCCTTCGACCTTGAACGGTTCGCCAGCCTGGAGGAAGCGCTCGCCGTCGCGCGGGATCATTTCGTCCAGCGCGATCGTTGCGGTTTCGCGGTCGACCTTGATCAGGTAACTCTGAAAGCGCTGGCTGCGTTCATGGAAGGTGATGATCAGCGGATCGTGGCTGTCTTGCAGCTGGCGCAGGTTGCTGGAGATTTCCAGTGGCGTGGTGAGCACCTTCGGAGGCTGCGGAGCATCATCCGCGCTTAGGGTGTTGGACACGGTTCTTCAATCTCCAGACAAAATAAGACTACGACTGGCCAGTATTTTGCCAGCATGTTGCGCAAGTGGATAGTGCAGGGCCAGCGAATGGCTCATGCCTGGCTGAGCGTTCGCGGCTTGACCGGTTTGGCAAAGGTCCCGCTGGCGTCGTACAGCGCTGGCGGCTCACCGCCGGTGAGGATCTTCAGCTGATTGGCCGTGGTCGCCTGCTGGATCTGGATCGACTGGCCGTTCTTGATGTTGGCAGCCTGGCATTGGGCGATCAGCGCGGTCAGGGCGTCGCCCTGAGTCAGCAACTGGTCGCCAATGCTCGACTGGCTGGCCAGTTGCTCAAGACCTGTGCGATCGGTCGGCAGGTTGAGGCTGGCGAGGATTTCGCTGCGCTTGCGGCCATGCTGCTCGAGCAGAATGATCAACGCTTGCTTGGTCGCCAGAATTTCTTCCAGCAACGGCATGTCGCGACCATGCAAAGCGAGGGATTCGGTTTGCAATAACTCCAGCAATTGTTGCGCTGGAGCAAAGTCGTCGTTGATCAGTTGCAATAAGTTAGTGTCGTGCATGGCTGGCCTTGGGGTTTAAGCGTCCAAAAGCCTGGCGCCGGCAAAAGCCTAGCGCTGGGCTTCGAAGTTGAGCAGTTTGCTGGCTACACGGTTGCTGTCGACTTTATAGCTGCCATCGGCAATCGCGGCTTTCAACTCGGCCACACGGGCTTTGTCGACAGCAGGCTGATCGCGCAGCTTGTCAGTGACCTTCTGCAACTGTTGAGCCTCATTGCTGAGGTGTACCGACTCCCCGCTTTTGGCGACATTGGCCTGTTCGGCCTGGGTATTCAGCGGCGCGGAGGGGCTGTTTTCAGCGCTTTCCTTGGCGTTGCTGGTACGTGTGCTGCCGGTTAGTGACGAGGAACTGTTCAATCGGTTGAAATCGATAACCATGATAAAAAACCTCTGGGAATTTGGACGCTTGCCATGTTTTCGGCTATCCCCTGAAAAACTTTAGGCCCAATCAACCATAAGCTTGCATGCGCCGTTGCGAGACCTGCTGCGGCACAGTTTAGGGAAGCGACGGGATCGGCGCCAGTTTTCTCCACGAGGCTTTTACATGGCCACTTCGACCTGTCCCGGCGCAATCACCTGCGCCTTGATAACTCTTTGAGAATTAAGGTTTTTTACTCGAATCTGTTCTTTCATGCCGCCATTGGAGAGCGCTTCCCCCGGCATGCGTACGGCAAGGGTGCCGCTGCGCGCAGTGATCACCACCTGGTCACCCTTGCGCACCACTTCGGCCTGTTCCAGATGCACGAGAGTGATGACCTGATCGGCGACCGTTGGTCGGGTAAGTTTCTGCCCGATCGCTTCGTCGACGGAAGTCAGGAAACCCTGATTGATCGTGCTGACGTCGCGCTCGCGCAAGGTCACGTCCTGCGGCTCGATAATGCCGGCGCGTTTCAGCGGACGAGTGGTCGTCACGATCTCGCGAAACAGGCGGACTTGAGCGGGTACGAACACCGTCCAGGGCGAACTGCCTTCGCAGCGAACCTTCACCGTGACGCGGCCCAGCGGGCGTGCCGGGCTCTCCAGCGTGGCTGTCAATTCCTTGTCGCACATGGGCATGCGCATGCGCGGGTCGAGCTGGTTGACTTCGATTTCGTAGCGGCCTTCGGTTTGACTGGAAGCCAAATAGTCTTCTACGGTGAATTCAAGAAAGCCCTGAGTCACGCCGATAAGCATATCAGGCAAGGTAACCGCATCTGCATGGGCAGGACTGCCAGCAAGCGAGCAGCAAACGGCGGCCACCGCGCAAAGCCCTTTGCGAAGGGTAGATGTCAGGCGTCGGGAAAATGTCGTTTGAGCGTTCATACGAGTTAAAAAGCAAGCGCCGTGCCGTTTAGCAATGAATGTGCGTCGCAACAACACTTGGCGTTGGTGTAGGAGTCTGGGCATGGCTGGTGTAATGGATTCGGTGAACCAGCGCACGCAACTGGTAGGGCAGAATCGCCTCGAGCTGCTGTTGTTCCGTCTCGACGGGCCGCAGCTCTACGGGATCAACGTGTTCAAGGTACGGGAAGTGTTGCAGTGCCCGTCCCTGACGTTGATGCCCAAATCCAGTCCTGTCGTGTGCGGGGTAGCGAATATACGGGGAGCGACCATTCCGATCCTGGATCTGGCAATGGCGACGGGCTCTGGTGCGTTGAAAGACAAGAACAGTCCGTTCGTGATCATCACGGAGTACAACACCAAGACCCAGGGTTTCCTGGTCCGCTCGGTGGAGCGCATCGTCAACATGAACTGGGAAGAGATCCATCCGCCACCCAAGGGTACCGGTCGCGATCACTACCTGACCGCTGTGACTCGGGTCGACAACCAGTTGGTCGAAATCATCGACGTCGAGAAGGTGCTGGCCGAAGTGGCGCCGACGCCGGAAGCGATTTCGGTGGGCGTGGTCGATGTCGAGACGCAGACCAAGGCGTTGTCGCTGCGGGTGCTGACGGTCGATGACTCGTCGGTGGCGCGCAAGCAGGTTACCCGTTGTCTGCAGACCATCGGTGTCGAAGTGGTGGCGCTGAACGACGGCAAGCAAGCGCTGGATTACCTGCGCAAGCTGGTCGACGAGGGCAAGAAGCCGGAAGAAGAGTTCCTGATGATGATTTCCGACATCGAGATGCCGGAGATGGACGGGTACACCCTGACGGCGGAAATCCGCGGCGACGCACGCATGCAAAAGCTCCATATCATCCTGCATACTTCGTTGTCGGGGGTATTCAATCAGGCGATGGTGAAGAAAGTCGGTGCTGATGACTTCCTGGCCAAATTCCGTCCTGATGACCTCGCATCCCGGGTAGTCGACCGGATCAAAGCAGCAGATATCAGCTAGGGGCCTTCTGCCCCTGGCGGTCAACACGATTTAAGAGGCGGCATCATTGTCTACGGGTAATTTGGATTTCGAACAGTTCCGGGTCTTCCTGGAAAAAGCCTGTGGCATTCTGCTCGGTGAAAACAAGCAGTATCTGGTCTCGAGCCGTCTCAACAAACTGATGGAGCAGCAAGGCATCAAGTCCCTGGGTGAGCTGGTACAGCGCATCCAGACCCAGCCGCGCAGCGGTTTGCGCGAGCAGGTGGTCGATGCCATGACGACCAACGAAACCCTGTGGTTTCGCGACACCTATCCGTTTGAAGTCTTGAAGAACAAGGTACTGCCGGAAGCGATCAAGGCCAGCCCCAACCAGCGTCTGCGGATCTGGTCGGCGGCCTGCTCGTCGGGACAGGAACCGTACTCGCTGTCGATGTCGATCGACGAGTTCGAGCGCAGCAACCTGGGTCAGTTGAAGATGGGCGTGCAGATCGTTGCCACCGATCTGTCGGGCCTGATGCTCAACAACTGCAAGACCGGCGAGTACGACAGCCTGGCGATCGGTCGCGGTCTGTCGCCGGAACGCCTGCAACGCTACTTCGACCCGAAAGGGCCGGGGCGCTGGGTGGTCAAGGCGCCGATCAAGAGCCGGGTGGAATTCCGCTCGTTCAACCTGCTCGACAGTTACGCAGCGCTGGGCAAATTCGACATCGTGTTCTGCCGCAACGTGCTGATCTACTTCTCTGCCGAAGTGAAGAAGGACATCCTGTTGCGCATTCACAGCACGTTGAAGCCGGGCGGGTACCTGTTCCTTGGCGCTTCGGAGGCGTTGAACGGATTGCCGGATCATTACCAGATGGTTCAGTGCAGCCCGGGGATTATTTACAAGGCGAAGTAATCGGTTTGCGGCGGTACAAAAACGGCAGGCCCCAAAAGGCCTGCCGTTTTTTTGTGCCCGAATTATTTCCACGAACACCACGAACCCCCTGTGGGAGCGAGCCTGCTCGCGAAAGCGGTCTGTCCATAAGACAGTTGGCGCCTGACACGCCGCCTTCGCGAGCAGGCTCGCTCCCACAGGGATCTGCGCTGGCCTGGCAAGGACGGCAAGCGGCAGAAAAGCGGCATCCGGCGGTAACCGGTTGCCGCTTTTCTGGCATTGCCGCTTAGCCTGTTTGGCGCAAAGCCCCGGAATACGGGGCTTTGTTCATTTGGCACGGCGCTTGCTAAAGCTCAGATACGAAAAACCGGTCACCTGAAGGTTCCCGACATGAGCATCAGCTTCGACAAAGCGCTGGGCATTCACGAAAAGGCATTGGGCTTCCGCGCCCAGCGTGCCGAAGTGCTGGCCAACAACATCGCCAACGCCGACACCCCGAACTACAAGGCGCGGGATCTGGATTTCTCCAAAGTGCTCGAAGCACAGACCGAGAAGACCAAGACCGGCGGCCACTTTGCCCTGAACATGACCAACAGCCGGCACATCGAGGCTGAAGGGCTGGGCAACGGCGACGAGTCGCTGATGTATCGCACGCCGATGCAGCCTTCGATCGACCAGAACACCGTCGACGCTCAACTGGAACAGTCCAACTACGCGGAAAACGCCGTCGGCTTCCAGGCCAGCTTCACCTTGCTCAACAGCAAATTCAAAGGGCTGGTGTCAGCCCTGCGCGGAGAATAATCCATGTCCCTGTCCAGCGTTTTCAACATTGCCGGCAGCGGCATGAGCGCGCAGACCACGCGTCTGAACACCGTGGCGTCGAACATCGCCAACGCCGAAACCGTTTCGTCGAGCATCGACCAGACCTACCGCGCCCGTCATCCGGTATTCGCCACCATGTTCCAGGGCGGCCAGGCTGGCGGCAGCAATTCGCTGTTCCAGAACCAGGACGCGGCCGGGCAGGGCGTGCAGGTGCTCGGCGTCGTCGAAGACCAGAGCAACCTCGAAGCGCGCTACGAGCCGAACCATCCGGCCGCCGACGCCAAGGGCTACGTCTACTACCCGAACGTCAACGTGGTGGAAGAAATGGCTGACATGATTTCTGCGAGCCGCTCGTTCCAGACCAACGCGGAAATGATGAACACCGCCAAAACCATGATGCAGAAGGTACTGACCCTCGGTCAGTAATAAGGGGCGACTGCCATGAGCGTTACGGATACCACCAGCAGCCTGAGCATGAACGACATCCTGGCCAATTCGTCGAAGAAGGCCAGCAGCACTACGTCGGGCGGCATCGCTTCGGCGACCAACAGTGCCACCGGCGGCCAGGCGCTGGGCAAGGATGCTTTCCTGCAATTGCTGGTCACCCAGCTGAAAAACCAGAACCCGCTCGATCCGCAGGACAACAGCGCGTTCGTTGCGCAACTGGCGCAGTTCAGCAGCCTTGAAGGCATCACCACGCTGAACTCCACCGTCAGCGGCCTTGCCGGCAACTACAACTCGTCGCAGGCATTGCAAGCGTCGTCGCTGGTCGGTCGCAACGTGATCGTGCAGACCAACACCGCGCAGCTCGATGACCCGAGCAAAGGCCTGACCGGTTCGGTCACCGTGCCGTCGTCGATTGCCGGCGGCACCGTGACCATCACCGACAAGGACGGCAAAACCGTGCGCACCATCGACCTGGGCAGCCGCGCTGCCGGCGATGCCAGCTTCACTTGGGACGGCAAGGACACCGCCGGCACCGTGGTTCCGGTCGGCACTTACACGTTCAAGGCCAACGCACCGATCAACGGCACCGCGACCGATCTGGCGACCTACCTGCCAGCGACCGTCAACAGCGTGACGATCAGCCAGACCGGTGGCGAGCTGATGCTCAACCTGGCTGGCAAGGGCACCGTCGCCCTGTCCAAAGTACAAACCATTGGTATATAGAGCCGACTAACCCGGCATAAAGGAGTGGAATATGTCTTTCAATATCGGCCTTAGCGGTCTCTATGCAGCCAACAAGCAACTGGACGTGACCGGCAACAACATCGCCAACGTCGCCACCGCCGGTTTCAAATCCTCGCGCGCAGAGTTCGAAGACGTCTATTCGTCTACGCGTCTGGGCAGCGGCAGCAAAGTGATCGGTAACGGCGTGCGCCTGGCCAACGTGTCCCAGCAGTTCACCCAAGGTGACATCAACAACACTGGCAACGTGCTGGACATGGGCATCAACGGTTCCGGCTTCTTCACCATGAGCAACAACGGCTCGATCTCGTACACCCGTGCCGGTACGTTCAAGGTCGACAACGCCGGTTACATCACCAACACCGACTACACCTCGCGTCTGCAGGGTTACGGTGTGGATGCCAACGGCAAGATCATCAACGGTGTGTTGACTGATCTTAAGATCGACACCTCGAACCTGGCGCCGAAGTCGTCTTCTGCGGTGACCTCGAGCATCAACCTCAATTCGTCTTCGCCAGTGATCGTTGATACCGGCGCCAGCGCCGTGACGTTCGACCCGTCGAAGCCGGAAACGTACACCAAGTCGTTCAGCACGCCGATCTATGACACCCAGGGCAACGCCCACGTCATGGACCAGTACATGGTCAAGACTGGCGGGAACACCTGGAAGGTTTACACCCTGGTCGATGGCCGTAACCCGGACGCTACCGGCAGCAACCCTGTGACCACTGCGCCGGTTGCCTCGACATTGTCGTTCGACAGCTCCGGCAAGCTGGTTCAGGTGAGCACGCCTAACCCGGCGGATCCAGCCAACCCGATCATCAGCAGCGATCTGAAGATGACCGGCTGGGTGCCGGGCACTGTGACCAATGGCGTGTTTACGCCTAACGGCGCGGCAGCGAACCCGAATGGCGTGACCATCTCGATGGCCAACACCACTCAGTACAACGCTGATACCTCGCGTACGATCCCGACTCAGGATGGTTACGCCACTGGCCAGATCACCAACCTGACCATCGACGGCACCGGTACGCTGTTCGCCAACTTCAGCAACAACCAGAGCAAGGCGATTGGTCAGGTTGCACTGGCCAGTTTCACCAACGAGCAAGGCTTGCAGGCTGTCGGTGGTACCAGCTGGAAAGAGACGTTCGCTTCGGGTATTCCGGGCTACGACGCGCCGAAGACCGGTACGTTGGGTGAGGTGGTGTCCAACTCGCTGGAAGAGTCGAACGTTAACCTGACCAACGAGCTGGTTGATCTGATCAAGGGCCAGAGCAACTATCAGGCGAACGCCAAGACCATTTCGACGCAGAGCACGATCATGCAGACCATTATTCAGATGACCTGATTCGGGTTTCTGAGCTGGTTTTTTGGGCCCCTCGTTTTGAGGGGCTTTTTTTTGGTCTTGGCGGCCTTTGGGCCGACCATGCTCTTGGGGTTTTGGGTGAATATCCGTTTCTGCGGTAACGGCGACTTAGGGTTCCGCCCTTACGGCGGGTCACCTTTTTCAAACGCCGGAGTGCCGGCCCAGCA
>NZ_RCOD01000081.1:43190-70178 GCF_004307505.1 Pseudomonas sp. Sample_11 | reverse complement strand
GGGGCGAATTATAGACCTCTGGAATCTGCCGTCAACCGTTAATTTCGCTTTTCTTGCAGATTCTGCTTTTTACCCAGTAAACGCGGGATTCGCTTCATCACCGGCGGCAGACGAAGCAGCAAAAGCACGCCACCTATAAAGGCATAAATGGTCCACTCTTCCAGATCGGCCCGCACGATCCACAGCATATGCAGCAAACCCAGTCCGAGAATCAGGTAAACCAGGCGATGCAGCTTCTTCCAGCGAGCTCCCAAACGACGCTGACTATAACGATTGGACGTCACCGCCAATATCAACAATCCGAGAAAGCCCAACGCACCGACAATAATGTAAGGCCGCTTGCGTAGCTCAACGCCCAACTGTGACCAATCGAATCCGAGGATAAACGCCATATAGCTGAACAGATGCAGCGTCACATAAGCAAAACACCAAAGCCCTAACTGCCGGCGTACTGCAATCCACCCCGCCCAGCCGCTCAGCTTTTGCAGGGGAGTCATGCTCAGGGTGATCAACAGCAACACCAGCGTGCCAAGCCCGAGACGATCAACCAGCACCTTGCCCGGATCAGGCCCGAGCAGATCGGCGAAAGCCTGATAGAACCACAGCAATGGCCAGACCGCCGCAGCAATGAAAACGCCCACTCGCCAGAACGGATAACGCATCAGTAGTTCTTCCGCAGATCGAGCCCTGTATATAAAGAAGCGACTTCATCCGAGTAGCCGTTGAACACCTGCGTGTCGCGCACATTCGGTTTGAACAGGCTGTTCGGCAAGCGCCGCTCGCGCGCCTGGGTCCAGCGTGGATGGTCGACGGTAGGATTCACATTCGCGTAGAAGCCGTACTCATCGGCAGCAATGCTTTGCCAGGTGGTCTTCGGCTGCTCGCTGACCAGACTGATGCGCACAATGGACTTTACACTTTTAAAGCCGTACTTCCAGGGCACCACCAGACGCAGAGGCGCGCCGTTCTGGTTCGGCAGTTCGCGGCCATACATGCCCACCGCCAGGATCGCCAAAGGATTCATCGCCTCATCGAGACGCAGGCCTTCGACATACGGCCAGTCGATCAAGGCAAAACCGGAACGCTGGCCGGGCATGCTCTTGGGATCCTGCAAGGTTTCGAAGCGGATGTACTTCGCTTTGGAAGTCGGTTCGACCTGCTTGAGCAAGGCCGAGATGGGAAAGCCGATCCAGGGAATGACCATCGACCACGCCTCGACGCAGCGCAGACGATAGATACGCTCCTCCAACTGATACGGTTTCATGAAGTCTTCCAGCGCATAACGCCCCGGCTTACCCACCTCCCCGTCAATCACCACGCTCCAGGGTTCGGTTTTCAGGTCGCCAGCATTCCTCGCCGGATCGCCCTTGCCGGTACCGAACTCATAAAAGTTGTTGTAGTTCGTCGCGTCTTTATAAGGCGTGATCGCCTCATCCTTGACGTTGACCGCCCCCCATTGTGTAGAAGGGAGCTTTTCGGCAAACCAGGCCGGAGCCTTGCCGGATTCGACATCAGAGTAGCGAGGGGCATCAGCGGCACTGGCCCAGCGTGGCAGGCTGCTCACGGCAATACCGGCAGCAGTGGCGCCGAGCAATTGGCGGCGGGAGAGATAAATGGCTTCAGGCGTGACATCCGACTCATGGCAGTCGGATGCTTTGGGGATCTTGATCAACATGACAACTCCGCAGCTTTGGAGGACAGGTGCACCCATAGACTGCGGAGTATGCGGGAAATTACATCACTCGGCGTTTTTGTGACGACGAAGACGCAACAGATATTGCACCGGACCGGACGCCGCATAGGCGAGGAACACCAGCAGCAGAATGCGCGGCGGATCACTGAACACGACAGCGAATACCAGCACCACCGCGAGGATCGCCACGAACGGCACGCGACCTTTGAGATCCAGCTCCTTGAAGCTGTTGTACTTGATGTTGCTGACCATCAGCATGCCGGCCGCCGCCACCATCAAGGCCACCAGGAACGACATCTTCGAACCCTGGATGCCGTAATCGCTGAACGCCCAGACAATACCGGCCACCACACCTGCCGCCGCCGGGCTGGCCAGACCGATGAAGTAGCGTTTGTCCGCCGTGCCGACCTGGGTGTTGAAACGCGCCAGACGCAACGCCGCACCCGCTACATATATGAAGGCGACCATCCAGCCGACCTTGCCCATGTCTCCCAGCGCCCAGCCGAAGGCCAGCAATGCCGGCGCGACGCCGAAGGCGACCATGTCCGACAGCGAGTCGTACTCGGCGCCGAAGGCACTTTGCGTATTGGTCATGCGCGCCACGCGACCATCGAGGCCGTCGAGCACCATCGCGACGAAAATCGCGATCGCAGCGAAGGCGAAGTACTTGCTCGCATTCACCGAGTCGCCGGCGCTCAACGCGGCCTGGGCGCTCATCGAGTTGATGATGGAATAGAAGCCTGCGAACAGGTTGGCAGTGGTGAACAGGTTCGGCAGCAGATAGATACCACGATGCCGGACTTTACGACCTTCAGCGTCGTGCCCTTCTTCGATGTGTTCATCGATGGGCAGCAGGCTTTCGGCGTCGGAAGCCTTGTTCGGCTCTTCGGGACGTTCGCTCATGGACATTACCTTGCAACGGTTTGGAAAAAATTCGACAGAGGCTTGAGGACGACAGTTCGGCCACAAACGATGCAGCTTTATACCAGAAGCACCGGCCCAAACGAAAAAACGCGGCCTAGGCCGCGTTTTTCGTACAAGGGACGACGACTCAGTTCTTGGCTTTGTCGACGATCTTGTTGGCACCGATCCACGGCATCATGGAGCGCAGTTGCTCGCCGATGACTTCGATACCGTGAGCGGCGTTGTTACGACGCTTGGCGGTCATCGAAGGGTAGCCGGTTGCGCCTTCGCTGATGAACATTTTGGCGTATTCGCCGTCCTGAATACGTTTCAGGGCGTTGCGCATGGCCTGACGGGATTCGGCGTTGATCACTTCCGGGCCAGTCACGTACTCGCCGTACTCGGCGTTGTTGGAGATCGAGTAGTTCATGTTGGCGATACCGCCTTCGTACATGAGGTCAACGATCAGCTTCAGTTCGTGCAGGCACTCGAAGTAGGCCATTTCCGGCGCGTAGCCAGCTTCAACCAGAGTTTCGAAACCGGCTTTCACCAGTTCAACGGTACCGCCACACAGAACGGCTTGTTCGCCGAACAAGTCGGTTTCGGTCTCGTCCTTGAAGGTGGTTTCGATGATGCCGGTACGACCACCACCGACGCCAGCAGCGTAGGACAGTGCGACGTTCTTGGCGTTGCCCGAAGCGTCCTGGTAGATCGCGATCAGGTCAGGGATACCGCCGCCTTTGACGAACTCGGAACGCACGGTGTGGCCCGGGGCCTTCGGCGCGATCATGATCACGTCGAGGTCGGCACGCGGAACAACCTGGTTGTAGTGAATCGCGAAGCCGTGGGAGAAGGCCAGAGTGGCGCCTTTCTTGATGTTCGGCTCGATTTCGTTCTTGTACAGCGAGGACTGGAACTCGTCCGGAGTCAGGATCATGACCAGGTCGGCAGCGGCAACAGCGGAAGCAACGTCGGTCACTTTCAGGCCGTGAGCTTCGGCTTTGGCAACGGTGGCCGAACCTTTACGCAGACCGACGGTAACGTCGACACCGGAGTCTTTCAGGTTGCACGCCTGAGCGTGGCCCTGGGAGCCGTAACCGATGATGGCAACTTTCTTGCCCTGGATGATCGACAGGTCGCAGTCTTTATCGTAGAAAACTTTCATGAATTTCCCCTTATATCCGGCCGTTCAGGCCATGCGCTAATTTGGTTTAGATGCTGAGAACTTTGTCGCCGCGAGCAATGCCGGTCACGCCGCTACGGACGGTTTCCAGAATCGATGCGGTGCCGATGGACTGAATGAAGCTGTCGAGCTTGTCGCTGGTACCGGTCAATTGAACGGTATACACGCTGGCGCTGACATCAACGATCTGTCCACGGTAGATATCGGTGGTGCGTTTGATCTCGGCGCGCTGGGCGCCAGTGGCCTTGACCTTGACCAGCATCAGTTCACGCTCGATGTGAGCGCTTTCCGACAGGTCCACCAGCTTGACCACTTCGATCAGCTTGTTCAGGTTTTTGGTGATCTGCTCGATCACTTCATCGTGGCCCACGGTGGTCAGCGTCAGACGCGACAGGGTCGGGTCTTCGGTCGGGGCCACGGTCAGGCTTTCGATGTTGTAGTTGCGCTGCGAGAACAGGCCGACTACGCGAGACAGAGCGCCGGGTTCGTTTTCCAGAAGCAGGGAAATAATGTGCCGCATGATTAAGTACGCTCCGTCTTGCTCAGCCACATATCGCGCATGGAGCCGTCTTTGATCTGCATCGGGTAGACGTGCTCGCTGGTGTCGACCGCAACATCGATGATCACCAGGCGATCCTTCATGGCGAAGGCTTCGGCCATCTTCGACTTCAAATCTTTCGATTCGGTGATGCGTACGCCAACGTGGCCGTAGGCTTCAGCCAGCTTGATGAAGTCGGGCAGCGATTCCATGTAGGAGTGCGAGTGACGGCTGCCGTAGCTCATGTCCTGCCACTGGCGAACCATGCCCAGCACACCGTTGTTGAGGATGACGATCTTCACTGGCAAGCCGTATTGCAGGCAGGTCGACAGCTCCTGGATGTTCATCTGGATACTGCCTTCGCCGGTGACGCAGGCAACGTCGTCGTCCGGGAAGCTCAGTTTGATGCCCATCGCGGCTGGCAGACCAAAGCCCATCGTGCCCAGACCACCGGAGTTGATCCAGCGGTTCGGCTTGTTGAACGCGTAGTACTGCGCGGCAAACATCTGGTGCTGACCAACGTCGGAGGTCACAAAGGCGTCGCCCTTGGTCACTTCGCAGAGGGTTTCGATCACGGTCTGCGGCTTGATCTTGCTGCCGTCGCCCTTTTCATAAGGGAACAGGCCGCGATCGCCACGCCATTCATCGACCTGCTTCCACCAACTGGCTACGGACTCCTTGTTCGGGGTCTCGCCGATTTCCTTGAGAATCGCGACCATTTCGGTCAGGACGCTCTCGACCGGACCCACGATTGGCACGTCGGCCTTGATGGTCTTGGAAATCGACGCCGGGTCGATGTCGATATGGATGATCTTGGCGTTCGGGCAGAATTTCGCCGGGCCGTTGATCACCCGATCGTCGAAGCGTGCGCCCACTGCGAGGATCACGTCGGCATGGTGCATCGCCAGGTTCGCGGTGTAGCTGCCGTGCATACCCAGCATGCCGATGAACTGACGGTCAGTGCCAGGGAATGCGCCCAGACCCATCAAGGTGTTGGTCACGGGCAGGTTGAGCATTTTTGCCAGTTCGGTCAGTTGCGCGGAGCCATTGCCGAGAATCACGCCGCCGCCGGAGTACAGCACCGGGCGCTTGGCCGCCAACAACATTTCGGCTGCTTTGCGGATCTGCCCGGAGTGACCGCGAACGGCCGGGCTGTAGGAGCGCAGCTTGGCTTTTTTCGGAAAAACGTATTCGAACTTTTCGGCCGGGTTGGTCATGTCTTTCGGGATGTCGACCACGACCGGGCCCGGACGACCGGATTGCGCCAGGTAGAAGGCCTTCTTCATGACTTCCGGGATTTCCGAAGCGTGCTTGATCATGAAGCTGTGCTTCACGATCGGCCGGGAGATACCGATCATGTCGGTTTCCTGGAACGCGTCGGTGCCGACCATGGTGCTTGGCACCTGACCGGAAATGATCACCATCGGAATCGAGTCCATATAGGCGGTGGCGATACCGGTGATGGCGTTTGTGGCGCCTGGACCGGAAGTCACCAATACCACGCCGGCTTTACCGGTGGCACGGGCGTAGCCGTCAGCCATATGGGTCGCCGCTTGTTCGTGACGAACCAGGATGTGGGTCACTTCCGGTTCTTTGAACAGGGCATCGTAAACATGCAGGAGAGCACCACCCGGGTACCCGTAGATATATTTGACGCCTTCGTCACGCAAAAAGCGGACGAGCATCTCACCGCCAGATAAAAGCTCCACGTTGTTCACCTCTAAAACGCCAGAATACCGTCCACAAAAAAGGGGCGGGTCTTAATAGGTTTACTTCTCGGCAGAGCATGAGCGACGGTGGTCGCCGACTACGTCAGCACTGACTGAGCAAGTATTGGGATCGTCCCAAGTGTTGCGGGCCTTTCCCACCCAGCGCGAGGTAACGCGTTGCGGGTGTAACAGGTCGGCGCGGATGTGCGCCTCATGATCTACCGAGTGGGTCTGCTTCTGGCAGTCCCTCTACAGCGGACTTTGGATTCTTCTGTTTCGCCCTCTGCAAGTCAAGTCGTCTGTGTGGTTAATTGTGGGTAAGCACATGAGAACGCAAGAAAAAACCTGAAAAGCGCTACTCTGTTAGCGTCAATTGCGCATTTTTGCCAAGGAATCAGCATGCGAACGCTCCTCCTTACTCTGCTGATCGGCCTCAGCCCATGGTGCTCGGCCGGTCAAATCTACAAATGGGTCGACGCCCAAGGCGTCACGCATTTCGATGCGCAGCCTCCGCAGGGCCTACCGTCGACGACCGTACAGACACCCTCCTCGCCCGCGCCGAAAGCTGCGCCGATGCCGGGCGGCGGCGTCCTTGGCGATCAGAAAGCCATTGATGCCAAGGTGAAGAAACAGGTCGCCGAGCAGCAGGCGCAGCTCAAGGCCTTTTGCGAGCAGGCACGCACGAACCTGGCGCAACTGCAGAACAATCCGCGCTTGCGTGAGGAGGTCGAGGGGGATGTGCGCAGGCTCGACGATACACAGCGTCAGGAACGCATCGTCGAAGCGAAGAAGCAGATTAAGGAGAATTGTTCGTAATCGTTTCGAAGGATGTGCAGGAGCTGCCGAAGGCTGCGATCTTTTGACTTGTTGGAAGAGCAAGATCAAAAGACCGCGGCCTTCGGCAGCTCCTACAAAGCTCCTACACAACCGCGCTCAGCGGGAGGCAGTGATCAGCAGGTCAAACTCTTTGAGCAGTACCTGCAACTGCCGGTCCTTGCCGCCAACGTTGCGCTGGGCAAAGACCATTTCCGCCATTTCCTGAATGCCCGAGGCGTTTGGCAAGGGCAGATCCTGTTCGAGGATCATCTTCATGCGCGGCAGGAAAATCCATTGCAGCCATTGCTCGAAGTCCAGCGTGTCGACGGAAAACGGCTCGACACTGCTTAGCGCTTCGGCGGACGGCTCAACCTCATCCCACCAACCCTGGGTACGCAGCTCGCGTTCGATCAGCAACAGCTGATCGGCGATTTTCGGGAAACGCACGTCCATCACAGGGAAACCTTGGCCTTCTGACGGGCCAGCGCAGCGCCGGCGGAATCGCCTTGTTTCTCACGAGATTGAGCGATGATTTCCCACAGGCTGGCTTGCAGGTCCGGACGACCGTTGGCCATGGTCAGCGCACGACGGGCAAATTGCTCGGCTTGCGGCGCATCGCCCTGGGCCATGCGCACCTGCGCCAGACGGTAAAGCACTTGTGGCTCGCGCGGGGCGACACGTTGCGCCCGCTCCAGGCTGGAAGAGGCACCGTTGAGGTCGCCGCCGGCCTGCTGCTGTTGCGCGGTGGTCAGCAAGGCGAGTACCGGGCCGTCCAGTTGCTCATCCGCCGACAGGCCACCGCCACTGCTGGCCGAAGGAATGCCACTCGGCGTCGATGGCATGCTGTAGCTGCCGGAGTTGATCGGTGCCGACTCAACCGACGATGGGTTGTAAGGCCCCGACGTGATGCCGCCGGATGCCGGGCCCGGAACGATTGGCGAAGAGCTGATCGGTGTCGACACCGCCGCACCGCCGCCCGGCACCATCACCACTACGCCGGTATCGCCTTGCGGAATCGCCTGAGTCTGGCCCTGCACCGGGCGCTTGACGGTGGTCTGGCGGAAACCGCCATTGGCGCCGATGCGTTCGCTGTTGGACACGGCCGTACCCGAATCCACTACCGGAATCGAACCACGCTGTACGGTGGAGCAGCCGCTGAGCAAAGCCACGGCGGTCACCGCTGGAATCAACCAATTGTTCACTTGAAACCCTCTTTGCTTAATTCATCCAGCCCTTGACCCAGTCCATCACCGATTCCGGCGAGGCAGGTGTTTCGCTTGCACACGCGGCGCCGGGTGGCGGTTCGCTGCCGCGAATATACGGCATCTGTACCGCGCCGGGGCAGTTGGCATCCGAACCCTGGCCGGTGCGCGAATCGACCCAGGCCTGCACGACGTTGTCCGGCTGCGGCATATCCAGCGGCAGCGGATCGGCCTTGCGCATGAAACTGGTCCAGACCTGCAGCGCACCGGTGGCGCCGGTGAACGGCGTCTTGCCGTTGTCGTCGCGGCCGAGCCAGACCACCGCCAGCAGATCCTGACTGAAACCGGCAAACCAGCTGTCGCGCGAATCGTTACTGGTACCGGTCTTGCCCGCCAGTGTCAGGGTCTTGGGCAGCACGTTATAAACCGAACTGCCGGTACCTTCACGCATCACCCGCTGCATGGCGTTCTGGATCAGGTAGATCGAGGCCGGGTCGAAACGCTGTTCGATCTGGAACGGATAGCGCTTGAGCGGCTCGCCCTCGGCGGTCAATACGCTGCGAATGCCGCGCATCGGCGTATTGAAACCACCGTTGGCCAGCGTCTGATACATGGTTGCCACTTCGATCGGCGTCATGCCGCCGGCACCGAGCAGCATCGACGGGAACGCCGGGAACTCACGAGTAACACCCAGGCGACCCACGGTCTTGAGCACATTCGGCACACCGACTTCCAGGCCCAGACGCGAGGTCGACAGGTTGTAGGAATGCGCCAGGCCCTGATAGAGGAACACCGTACCGTGGGAGCGGCGATCGTAGTTCTGCGGTTTCCACACCTGACCGTTGGCGCCCTTGACCGACAGCGGATCGTCCGACAGCCAACTGGTCAGCGTGTACTGGCTCGGCTTCTCGAGCGCGGTCAGATACACCGCCGGTTTGATCAAAGAACCAATCGGGCGCACCGCATCCAGGGCACGGTTGAACCCGGCGTAGCTGGCCTGACGACTGCCAATCATCGCCTGGACTTCGCCGGTTTCCGGGTTGGTCACGACCATCGCCGCTTCGACGTCATCCGAGCCCTTGCGCCCGGCCAGACGCTTGAACGTGTCGTTGACCGAGGCTTCGGCTTTCATCTGCAGAATCGGGTCGAAACTGGTGAAGATGCGCAGGCCTTCTTCGGTCAAGTCTTCGTCGCGGTAATCTTCGCGCAACTGACGTTTGACCAGGTCGATAAAGCCCGGGAACGAGCTGTCGGCGAGCTTGCCGCGAGTCGTCACACCGAGCGGCATTTTCTTCGCTGCTTCGACCTGTTCGGCGGTGGCCACGCCTTGCTGCTCAAGCACATCGAGCACCAGGTTGCGCCGCTCCAGCGCGCGCTCGGGGTTGCGGCGCGGGTTGTAGTAGGACGGCCCCTTGACCATGCCGACCAGCATCGCCACCTGATGCAGTTTCAGCTCGGACAATGGCTGGCCGAAGAAGAACTGGCTGGCCAGACCGAAACCGTGCACCGCACGCTGACCGTCCTGGCCGACAAAGACTTCGTTGAGGTAGGCCTCAAGGATTTCCTTCTTGTCGTAGTGCAGCTCGAGCAGCAACGCCATCATCGCTTCGGTGAGCTTGCGGGTCAGGCTGCGTTCGCTGGTCAGGTAGAAGTTCTTCACCAACTGCTGGGTCAGCGTACTGCCGCCCTGGGTCATCTTGCCGCCGGAGGTGTTGATCCACACGGCGCGGGCGATCGATTTCGGCGACACGCCCCAGTGGCTGTAGAAGTCGCGGTCTTCCACAGCGATCAGGGTTTCGAGCAGGTAAGGCGGCACCTGATCAAGTTTGATCAGGATGCGGTCTTCAAGATTTTTCGGGTAAATGCCGCCGATCATCAGCGGCTCGAGGCGCACCACCGACAGCTTCGAGCCGTTGGTCGCGGAGAGTTCGGCGACGTAATCGCCGGAGAAGCGCACGCGCACTGGCTGCGGCTTTTCCAGACCTTCATAGAACTGGAAGCCACGGGTGTTCAGGTCAACCGTATTGCCGCTGACGGCTGCGGCGCCGGGGCCGTTGCTCACGGCTTCGCGGCGATAGCCGAGGGCATCGAGTTCGGTGAGGAAATCGTCCTTGCTGAGCTTCTGTCCGACGAACAGCTCGAGCGGGCGCGCGTACACCTTGGCCGGAATGGTCCAGCGCTTGCCGGAGAACTTCTCCTGCACCACGGCATCGAGGTAAACGGCGAAGCCGGCCAGCACTACAAGGCCGACCAGGCTGAGTTTAATGGCCCAGCTCAACCATGGGCTGAGGCCCTTGGCTGGTGGTTTTTTCTTGGTACGGGGGGATCGGGATCGAGTCATGGCGGCGGATTATACGCACTTTATCGATCCTCAACAGGCACGCGCGGAGGTTTGCGTCAGGCGGGCAAGCAGCCATAATGGCCGCCTCGAATTCCCCCGCCTCTGAAGGATCGCCCGTGAGCCAGTCCCTGATCGCTGCCCTGCAAAACCCGGCCCTCTACCCGCATCCCGTCGAAGGGTTTCAGGTCATCGAAACCCACATCTCGTGGGTGATTCTCACCGGCCCCTTTGCCTATAAAGTGAAGAAGCCGGTGAATTTCGGCTTCCTCGACTTCACCAGCCTCGACGCACGTGCGCATTTCTGCGCTGAAGAGCTGCGTCTGAACCAGCGTCTGACCGCTGATTTGTATCTGGACGTGTTGCCAATCACCGGCAGCATCGAGGCACCGCAATTGGGCGGCGACGGCCCGGCTATCGAATACGTGCTGAAAATGCGCCAGTTCCCGCAGAGCGGCTTGCTCAGCACGCTGCAAGCCAATGGCGAGCTGACCACTCAGCACATCGATGCGCTGGCCGAGCAGATCGCGCATTTCCATATCAATGCACCGAAAGTCCCGGCCGAACACGACGCTGGCACGCCGGACAGCGTGATGGCGCCAGTTTCGCAAAACTTCGAGCAGATTCTGCCATTCCTCAGCGACAAGAACGATTTGCTGCAACTCGAGGCACTCAAAGCCTGGGCCGAGAGCAGCTTCGAACGCCTCAAGCCGTTGTTCGCCGCGCGCAAGGCCCAAGGCTTCACCCGCGAGTGCCACGGCGACATCCATCTGGGCAACGCCACGGTCATCGACGGCAATGTGGTGATCTTCGACTGCATCGAGTTCAACGAGCCGTTCCGTTTCACTGACGTCTGGGCCGACACCGGTTTCCTCGCCATGGACCTGGAAGACCGTGGCCTGAAATCGCTCGCGCGTCGCCTCATCAGCCAGTACTTGGAACTGACCGGCGACTATGAGGGCCTGGAAGTGCTGAACTTCTATAAAGCCTACCGCGCGCTGGTGCGGGCCAAAGTTGCGCTGTTCAGCATGCCGGCAGATGCGACTGCAGTGCAGCGCGCCACCACCCTGCGCCAGTACCGCAACTACGCCAACTTGGCGGAAAGCTACAGCACCATTCCTTCGCGCTTCATGGCCATTACCCACGGTGTTTCCGCAGTCGGCAAGAGCCATGTGGCCATGCGCCTGGTCGAAGCGCTGGGCGCGATTCGCCTGCGTTCCGATGTCGAGCGCAAGCGCCTGTTTGGTGAGCAGACCGTTGCCAACGATGTGCAGGCCGGCATTTACAGCGCCGATGCCAGCACCGCGACCTACGCGCGCCTGCATGAAATCGCCGAGGTGATCCTGCACGCCGGCTTCCCGGTGGTGATCGACGCGACTTACCTCAAGCGTGAGCAGCGCGACAACGCGGCGAAGATTGCCGAAGCTACTGGCACGCCGTTCCTGATCCTCGACTGCAACGCACCGCAAGCCGTGATCGAGAGCTGGCTGGCGATGCGTCAGGCCGACCAGAAGGATCCGTCCGACGCCACCCTGGCAGTGATCGAAGCGCAACAGGCCAACCGCGAAGCGCTGACGCCGGAAGAAATCCTGCGCAGCAAACGCGTGCAGACCAATGAATCCGGGACGCTGGACACCGTGGTCGCGCAGATCCGTCAGCGCCTGCCTGGCCTGTAAAAAACTATTTCGGCCGTGAAGCCCACGCTCGCTTCACGGCCGGCAAATAGTGGCACTATACTGGCGTCATAAAACCAACAGGTGATCTGACATGAGCCAGCCAAAACTGCTCGACACTCCGCTTTACGCCCTGCTGCACAAAGATGACGTCGCAGGCTTCAACAAGGAACGCCCACAAGATGGCCCGATCGACATGGTCGGCGGCGATTTCCGTGGTCTCGACCTGCGCGAGCTGAACGCCGACGGCGTGGATTTCCGCGATGCGTACTTCCGCTCCGCCGATTTGCGCGGCATCGACTTCCGCAAGGCTTCGCTCGAAGGCGCCAGCCTGGCCCATGCGCAGATTTCCGGGGCGTACTTTCCGCCGGAGCTGAGTGCTGACGAGATTCTGATGTCGATGAATTTCGGCACGCGGTTGCGCTATCGCACCCGCTGAAATCTGGAAATTTTACTGACACCACGCCTTGCCTCTGTGGGAGCGAGCCTGCTCGCGAAGGCGTAGTGTCAGTTGATATCGATTGTGTCTGATACGCCCTCTTCGCGAGCAGGCTCGCTCCCACATTGTTAACCGCCTAACTCGCTTCCCTCTGCGCTCGCAGGTCTTTCACTCCCCTTTCTTAGAAGCTTTTGCGTCGAATCCGACCAAACAACCACGCTTTTCCTACTGATGGCTACACTGCTGAGAAGCTCGCCCACGCACCATTCGGCCGTCGCAAGGAGGCTTGATGAATGATGAACTGCAACACCTGAAAAATCTTGGCAAGACATCGGCGCAATGGCTGCATGCCGTGGGCATCCACAGCGCCTCGGACTTGCGTCGCCTCGGTGCAGTGGATGCCTACCGGGCCGTGCGTACTCGGGGGTTTCGCGCATCGAAGGTGTTGTTGTATGCGATCGAAGGCGCGTTGATGGACGTGCACTGGAACGACATCCCCGCCGAGCGCAAGGACGCCTTGAACAAACAGCTCGAAGCCATTTCCGCGCGCCACAAGAACTGAACAGGCGCTGACGCCATGTATTTACTGGGGGAACAATCGGCCCACGCCGACGCATTGATCAATCGCTTGCAGAGTCTTCCCGGGCAGTGGCTGCAGGATTTGTCGCCGTGCGCGCCGGTCATCGAGCTGGAGGCAACGGACGATCTGTTTGCACAGGTGCCGAGCGATCAGTTGTTTCTGCTGAGCGAGGGCGTGGTACATGGCTGCATCGCGGGCCGTGCGCAGTTCTACTGGCAGGAAGGTGATCTGCTCGGCCTGCAACGTGGCGAGCAATGGAGCGACTGTCGCATTTGCAGCGACAGCGCTGTGCGCCTGGTGCCCTATGGGCGCGCTGAGGTTTTGCAGCATTTGTATGCAGACCCTGATCGAGCGGAGCAGTTGCTGAGCTATCTGCTCGGGCAAATGGCGCTGCTCGCCCACGCCGTGGCCGAGCTGAAACCTCGGGAGTTCCGCAGCACCAACGGCTTCAAACGGGTTGAGGCGGGCGCCGTGCTGATCCAACAGGGCGACGCAGCGGATCACGTCTTCGTGATTATCGACGGGCATGCCGAGGCATTTGTTGACGGGTACAAGGTCGGTGACGTGGCCAAGGACGAGATTTTCGGCGCCATGGCGTTGTTTACCGGCGAGCCGCGCAACGCTTCGGTGGTGGCGTCCGAGCCGAGCACGTTGATGTTGATTCCCGGTGATCAATTTTTGAGCATGACCCGCAGCAATACGAAGATCGCCCATTGCCTGATTGAGGGTATGGCTCGACGCATCGGCCAGTTGAATCGCCAGATCACGCAGTTGACGACGCAGCGCACCTAGCGCAAAGCCCTTTATTCACAGGGCCTCACCACCGCTCGCAAAACTAAATTACAGATTTGCAAAATCAGCGGTTGACGCGGTAATGAGAATCGCTATGATTATCACAACTGGTCGCGAGATCAGTCGATATTCTGAAAAGCCCTTGGTTCGGACTCTCAGATTATCTCCTCATCAGGCTAATCACGGTTATTTGACCCGGTTTTTTACCGGGTCTTTTTTTGCCTGTGGAAAAGTCATTTAGCGAATTGCTGGCGCATCTGCTCGCAGTAATCCGGCTTCGGCGTGGCAGGCGTGTACCAGACGTAATCGGCCATCGCCGCCGATACCGCAGCGCCCTGCTCGGCCAGCATCAATACGATCGGCGCCTTGCCAGCGCCGAGATCCGACAGATGCAGCGGCACGCCGACATCCTTGCGCGCATGCCAGGCACCGGCCAGCAGGATCGAAGGCATCGGCGCCGCCAGCATGCGCTCGGCCATGCGTCGATCACGCTGTTGCTGAATCGCCAGCATTGCTGGCATCTGTGATTCGGGCAGCAAGCCGCAGTGGGATTCACTGATTTGCCCAAGCAAAGTTTTTTTAACCGACAGCGAATTGCTGCGCGGACCGTTCAGAGCAGGTGGATTGCGGTAGAACGCGCGGATTTCGCTGTCATCGAGATTGGCCGCCAGCAGCGGATACGGCTGCGACAGGGCAAAGCGTACGATCGGCCCGTAAAGGTTCCAGTCCCAGCCCTCTTGCCAGGCCAATGCCGCGGGCAGATCTGCCGGAACGGATTTCGACTGGCGTGCCGCATCGACTTTCGCTTGTTGAACCGGCGAGAGCATTTCCAGCAGCAGACTGCCTTGCGCTCGCTGCTCGCCGAGCGACTGCAACAGCCACAACTGTGCGGCATGGTGATCGGCGTTGTCGTGCTGCTCACCGATGATCAAACGCTCAGGCTCAGCCAGACGCGTCAGCAATTGCTGCGCCGTAAGTACCTCGCCGCTGCGCAGATCGCGGATATCAGCGCCCACAGGCGGAGCCGCCACGTGCTGACAGCCCGCGAGCAACACCAGCGCCAACAACCACAATCCACGCATGCGACACCTCGATGATGATTCAGCGGGCGATGATCAGCGGATGCCCACGCTCCGGGTGCGGTTGCACCAAAACCTCCAGGCCGAACACTGCTTTAAGCGTATCCGGACGCAGCACCTGCTGCGGAGTATCCAGCGCAACCGGGCGCCCCTCCTCCAGCAACAGCACGCGATCACAATAGCGTGCCGCCAGATTCAGATCATGCAGGATCACCAGTACCGCCGCGCCGCGATCGGCGAACTCGCGCACCGCCTGCAAGGTGGTGTGCTGATGCAGCGGATCGAGCATCGATGTCGGTTCGTCGAGCAATAAGGTTTGCCCGGCCTGCCCCGGCCAGAGTTGCGCCAGCACCCGCGCCAGATGCACGCGCTGACGCTCGCCACCGGACAATGCCAGATAGCTGCGCCCACCCAAGTGACCGGCATCGGCGGCGGCCAGCGCTGCCGCGACAATCTCGTCGTCGCGCACGCGCCCGGTCTGGTACGGCAAGCGGCCCATGCCGACGACCTCTTCCACGGCGAAGGCAAAATCCAGCGTCGAAACCTGCGGCAACACCGCCAGTCGTTGTGCGCGCTGCGTTCCGCTCCAGTGGCTCAACGCCTGGCCGTCGAGAGAGACGCTGCCTTCACTAGCGCTCAACTCTCCACACAAGGCGCCAAGCAACGTGCTTTTCCCGGCGCCGTTCGGTCCCAGCACGCCAAGCACTTGACCGGGTTCGAGCCCGAGCGTAACCCCACTGAGCACAGCCTTGCGGCCACGGCGGACATGCAGATTGTGCGCAGACAACATCAGGCACGCCCTCGCAGCAGCAGATAAAGGAAGAACGGCGCGCCGATAAACGCGGTGACAATGCCGATCGGCAACTCCGCCGGCGCCAGCGCCAGGCGCGCCACCAGATCGGCGAGCAATAACAGGCTTGCACCGGCCAGCACCGAGGCTGGCAACAGAACTTTGTGATCGGGGCCGGCCAGCAGGCGCACCAGATGCGGCACCACCAGCCCGACAAAACCGATCATGCCCGCCGCCGCCACCGCCGCGCCAACACCCAGCGCGGTGCAGAACACCAGTTCGCGCTTGAGCCGTTCGACATCGATGCCCAGATGACCGGCCTCGGATTCACCGAGCAACAAGGCATTCAATGCCTTGGCCCGACGCGGCAGCCACAGCGCCACGCCGATGGTGATGATCAGCAGTGGCCACAGCCGCGCGTAACTGGCGCCGTTGAGGCTGCCCAGGTTCCAAAAGGTCAGGGTGCGCAGCGTGGCGTCATCGGCCAGATAGGTGAACAGACCGACCGCCGAACTGGCCAGCGCCGTCAGCGCGATACCGGCCAGCAACATGGTGGCGACGTGAGTCTGACCGTTGCGCCGGCCCAGCCGATAGACCAGCGCCGTCACCCCGAGCCCGCCAAGAAACGCACACACCGACAACAGATACGGCCCGAACCACTCCGGCAGGCCGCCGAATAACGAACCGCCGACAATCGCAATCGCCGCGCCAAGCGCCGCGCCACTGGACACCCCGACCAGCCCCGGATCGGCCAGCGGATTACGAAACAAGCCCTGCATCGCTACCCCGGATAGCGCCAGCACTCCGCCGACCGCCAAGCCGAGCAAGGTTCGCGGCAGGCGGATCTGGCCGAGAATCAGCTCAGCCTGCTCCAACCCTTGCGGCGCCAACGGCACGCCGATCAGACGCAGCGCCGCGCGCAAGGTATCGAACAGCGGCAGGCTCACCGGCCCCAGCGCCAGCGACAGCCAGATCGCCAGCAGACACAGCAATGTCAGGCCGATAAACAAGCCACGGGGTTTGACCAGTGTGGTCATTGGCCGCCCTTGGCCGGGTAGAAGCCGTCAGTCAGGGTTTGCAAAGCAGCCGGCAACCGTGGCCCGAGACCGCCAACCAGCAGCGTCGGGTCCAGCTCCATCACCCGCCCGCTCTTGGCCGCGCGGCTGGAATTGAGGATGGGGTTTTCCTTGAACAACGCGGCTTTTGCCGCCTCACCGGTCAACGCTCGGTCAGCGAACACCAGCACTTCGGGATCGAGGCTGGCGAGGGATTCGACAGAAAACGGTTTGTAGCCGGTATGAGTAGCAAGGTTGTGCCCGCCGGCCTGTTGCAGCAGCCAATCGGCGGCAGTGTCCTTGCCGGCGATCAACGGCTTGCCGCCGGCGTGCCCGAGCAGCAGCAACACACCGGGGGCTTTCTGTGTGGTTTGCACTTGGGTAACTCGCACTGTCTGCGCCTGGAGCTGCTGTTGATAACTCTGCAGCAGCTGCGCTGCCTGGCTTTGTGCGCCGAGCAACTGGCCCAAACGAGTGACATTCTTTTCCAGCGTCGGCAGATCAGCCTGTGCCGAGAACAGCTCGACGTTCACTTTGGCGGCTTTGACTTGCGCCAGAACCGGCGGCGGCCCCATTTCTTCGGTACCGACAAGAATGTCCGGGCGCAGGCTCAAGATGCCTTCGGCCGACAGGCTGCGCTGATAACCAATACTCGGCAGCGCCTGCAACGATTGGGGATGCTGACTGGTGGTGTCGACCCCTACCAGCTTCGATTCGCCGCCCAGTGCGCTGACCCATTCCGACAGCGCACCGCCGGCGCTGACCCAGCGTTGCGGTAAATCCGCTGCGATCGCCTGATGGCTGAGAAAAAGGCCGACGCACAGTACGGCAACGCGGGTTTTCAGGCGCATACGCAGCTTCCTTGAACAAGGTTTCCCGGGCATCGGCGCAGCGAGCCAAGTATCCTCGGCAACGGCCAGACTCCCTGTGGGAGAAGGTCGCCATTTGATAATTGTTTGCATTTGAACGTCAAGCTCGGACATATCCAGACACGAGCGGACATTTGAGGATAGCCATGAAGTTTCTCTGCGCCGACAGTGAGCTGGCCGAAGGTGGCAGTCGCGGTTTCGTTATCGAAGGCAAAAAGCTTTTCGCCGTGCGTCGTGGCGGGCAGGTCTATGCCTACTTCAATCGCTGCCCGCATCGCGGCGTCGGGCTGGAATGGCAGCCCGACCAGTTTCTCGATCCGAGCAATAGCCTGATCCAGTGCGCCACCCATGGCGCACTGTTTCTGATCGAGGACGGCGAATGCGTCGCCGGCCCCTGCGCCGGGCAGTCGCTCACGGCAATTGAATGCCGGGAAGATACACAAGGCGTGTGGGTCGACGTTTAACCGTTTAGCCGCACGTCGAGTCGGCGGTCGATGACCATTTCTTCGTGGTCCAGGCGCACACCGTAGGCCAACACCTCAACACCGCAGGCGACCGCTTGACGCAGCGCCTCGGCGTAAGCCCAATCGATTTCCTCGGCCGGGCGCACGGCATCGATGCCGGTGAGGTTCACGCAGTACAACTGCACCGCCCGAATGCCGTCGCGCGCCAGATGCGCCAGCTCGCGCAGATGTTTGGCGCCGCGCTGGGTCACCGCATCGGGAAACGCCGCCACCGCCGTGCCGTCGAAGCCGAGGGTGACGCTTTTGACTTCGACATATGCCGGGCCGCTGGGGTATTCGAGGCGGAAGTCGATGCGGCTTTTTTCCTGTCCGTAGGCAACCTCACGCTTCAACGCGGTAAAGCCGTTCAACTCGGTGATCACGCCGGCCTGCAAGGCTTCCTCCACCAAGCCGTTGGCGCGCCCGGTGTTGACGCAAAACAGCCGGCCCTGCGGGGTTTCGCCAATTTCCCAAGTGCCGGGCAATTTGCGTTTCGGGTCATTGGAGCGACTGAACCAGACCTGCCCGCCCTCGACCTGGCAATTGAGCATCGAACCGGTGTTGGGGCAGTGAATGGTCAGCAATTCGCCGCTAACGGTCTCGATATCGGCGAGAAACCGCTTGTATCGGCGAATCAGCCGCGCTTCTTCCAGAGCAGGATAAAAGCGCATCAGCCTTGCCAGCTCTTCAAGCCGCGCGCGATGCGTTCCACGGCTTCCTGCAAACGTGCGAGGTTCTGTGTGTAAGCGAAACGCACGTGATGGCCGGCCTGATAACGACCGAAATCCAGTCCGGGCGTGAAGGCAACGTGCTCGGTTTCGAGGAAATGTCGGCAGAACGCGAAGGCATCACCGCCGAAACGGCTGATATCGGCGTACAGATAAAACGCGCCTTCCGGCTCAACGGCGATGTTGAAACCGAGTTCACGCAGCGCCGGCAGGAGGAAGTCGCGACGGCGCGCAAACTCGGCGCGGCGCTCTTCGAGAATCGCGATGGTGGCTGGCTCGAAACAGGCCAGCGCCGCGTACTGCGCCATGCTCGGCGCACTGATGTAGAGGTTCTGCGCGAGTTTTTCCAGCTCGCTGACCGCCGCGTCCGGCGCGACCAGCCAGCCCAGGCGCCAACCGGTCATGCCGAAATACTTGGAGAAACTGTTGAGGACAAAAGCGTTGTCATCGACTTCCAGCACACTGGCGGCATCAGTGCCGTAGGTCAGGCCGTGGTAGATCTCATCCACCACCAAGTGCCCGTGCCTGGCCTTGATCGCTGTGGATAATCCGCCCAGTTCATCGCGGGTCAGCAAAGTGCCCGTCGGGTTGGCCGGCGAAGCGACAAGGGCGCCGACGCTGTCGTGGTCCCAATGCCGCTCGACCAGATCCGGGGTCAGTTGGTAACGCACCTCCGGCCCGACCGGCACCAGCTGCGCCGCGCCTTCGACCAGCCGCAAGAAATGCCGATTGCACGGGTAGCCCGGGTCGGCGAGCAGCCAGTGTTTTCCCGGATCGACCAACAAGGCACTGGCCAGCAACAGCGCGCCGGAGCCGCCCGGCGTGATCAGAATCCGTCGTGGGTCGATATTCAGGCCGTACCGCGATTGGTAGAAACCGGCGATCGCCTCGCGCAGTTCGGGAATGCCACGGGCGGCGGTGTAGCGGGTCTTGCCCGCCGTCAACGCAGCTTGTCCGGCGCGAATGATCGGCTCGGCGGTGGTGAAGTCCGGCTCGCCGATTTCCAGATGGATCACGTCGTGGCCTTCGGCCTGCAATTCATTGGCCCGCGCCAGCAGCGCCATCACATGGAACGGTTCGATCGCACGACTGCGCGCACTGTAGGGGCCCATTGGAATGCCTTCGACGGAAAAAAGAGACGATTCTACCTGTCTGCCGGAACGAGCGAGAACCCGTGGAGGTCACAGCCTCAAGAACGCTGGACTGTAACGATCTGAACGTACGCTCCAGGATTGACTAAAATCAGTGATTGAACAGGTCTCCCTTCCCACAGACACGACTTGTCAGACATCTGCAAGCGCCACCCGCCGGGGGCTCGACATCCGGGAGTAGCGCAGGCTGATTTGATCTGGTAAGTTCGCCCGCTTGCAGCCGCAGGGCCGGCAGGTGTCGGTGATGGAGCAATCCTGCGCAATGGATTACAAGAGTAGAGGCGGTCTATTTCATGTCCACCCAAGCAAAGCAACAGCAGAAAGACACGATCAGCGGCTTCGAACCTTACGTTTCGAAGGCGGGTGAAGAGTACATGGGCGCTCCAATGCGCGCGCACTTCACCAAGATCCTGAACAAGTGGAAACTGGACTTGATGCAGGAAGTCGACCGCACGGTTGATCACATGAAAGACGAAGCGGCCAATTTCCCTGACCCGGCCGACCGTGCCAGCCAGGAAGAAGAGTTCGCCCTCGAACTGCGCGCCCGCGACCGCGAGCGCAAGCTGATCAAGAAAATCGACAAGACGCTGCAACTGATCGAAGACGAAGAGTACGGCTGGTGCGAGTCCTGCGGCATCGAGATCGGCGTCAAGCGCCTCGAAGCCCGCCCGACAGCGGATCTGTGCATCGACTGCAAGACCCTGGCGGAAATCAAGGAAAAGCAGGTCGGCAAGTAATCTCGACCTGAACGAAAAACGGAGCGTGCGAACGCTCCGTTTTTGTTTCTGTGTTTTGCCCGCGGAACCTGCTTCTGCCTCTGTGGGAGCGAGCCTGCTCGCGAAAGCGTCCCTTCAGACAGCTCATTATTGCCTGACACAGCGCTTTCGCGAGCAGGCTCGCTCCCACAGGGGTAACCTGCTTAAATTCTGAATAGCCTTTATCGCCTCCATGACTGCCAAATCCCCCGCCTACATCGGCCGCTTCGCCCCCACCCCCAGTGGCCACCTGCACTTCGGTTCGCTGGTCGCTGCGTTGGCGTCTTACCTCGACGCCCGCTCCGTCGGTGGGCGCTGGCTGGTGCGCATGGAAGATCTCGACCCGCCGCGCGAAGAGCCCGGTGCGCAAGCGGCGATTCTCAAGGCGCTGGAAAGCTACGGTTTCGAATGGGACGGCGAAATGGTCCGCCAAAGCGATCGACACGCGGCTTATGCCGAAGTGCTCGACAGCCTGTTCAATCATGGCTTGGCCTACGCCTGCACCTGCTCGCGCAAACAACTGGAGCCCTATCACGGGATTTATCCGGGGTTTTGCCGCAATGCCGGGCATGAACAGCACGACGCTGCGATCCGCCTGCGCGTGCCGGAGCTGGAATACCACTTCATTGATCGCGTGCAGGGCGAATATCGCCAGCACCTGGGCCGCGATGTCGGCGACTTTGTCATCCGTCGGCGCGATGGTCTCTACGCCTATCAACTCGCGGTGGTGCTCGATGACGCCTGGCAAGGCATTACCGACATCGTGCGCGGCGCTGACCTGCTCGATTCGACGCCGCGTCAGCTGTACCTGCAAGAACTGCTCGGCCTGAAACAGCCGCGCTATCTGCACCTGCCGCTGATCACCCAGCCGGACGGCAACAAACTCGGCAAGTCCTACCGTTCGCCGCCGCTCGAAGCCGATCAGGCCACGCCGTTGCTGCTGCGGGCCTTGCGCGCGCTGGGGCAGAATCCCGGTACCGAACTGGCTCACGCTTCGCCGGGCGAACTGCTGGCCTGGGGCAGCGCGCATTGGGATGCCGACCGGATCCCGCGCACACTGACCCTGCCCGAAGCGCAACTGCAATGACGACACTTGCAGTCGCGCGCCCATCCGTTACCATCGCCGCACGTTTTCGGGCACGCGCATAAAAAAGAGAGGCCGGGATGTACATCTATCGCTTGGTCCTGCTTCTGGTCGTCGGGATCTACCTGTTCTCCCCCGCCATCATGGACTGGTGGATCGACGCGACGGGCGCCTGGTATCGCCCTTATCTGCTCTGGCTGATCCTGATTGTCGTGACCTTCATCCTGCAGAGCCAAAAAGATGCCGATGAGCTTTAGCCTGACCCAGATGATCCTGATCAGCGCCGCGTACCTGGCGGCGCTGTTCGGCGTTGCCTGGGTCAGCGAACGGGGCATGATCCCGCGCGCGATCATTCGCCACCCGTTGACCTACACCCTGTCGCTGGGGGTTTACGCCAGCGCCTGGGCGTTCTACGGCACGGTGGGCCTGGCCTATCAGTACGGTTACGGCTTTCTGTCCAGTTATCTCGGCGTGTCCGGTGCATTCCTGCTGGCGCCGGTGCTGCTTTATCCGATCCTGAAGATCACCCGCACGTATCAACTGTCGTCGCTGGCCGATCTGTTTGCCTTCCGCTTTCGCAGCACTTGGGCCGGTGCGCTGACCACGATTTTCATGCTGATTGGCGTCTTGCCATTGCTTGCCTTGCAGATTCAGGCCGTGGCCGACTCGATCGGCATTCTCACCGGCGAACGTGTGCAGAGCCGCGTGGCGCTGGCGTTCTGTGCGCTGATCATTCTGTTCACGATTTTCTTCGGTTCCCGGCACATCGCCACGCGCGAGAAACATGAAGGGCTGGTGTTCGCGATTGCCTTCGAATCGATCATCAAACTGATCGCTCTGGGCGGCGTTGGCCTGTACGCGCTGTATGGTGTGTTCGACGGCCCGCAACAGCTCGAACTGTGGCTGCTGCAAAACCAGACCGCCCTCGCCGCCCTGCACACACCGTTGCAGGAAGGCCCGTGGCGCACGCTGCTGTTGGTGTTCTTCGCCTCGGCGATCGTGATGCCGCACATGTATCACATGACCTTTACGGAAAACCTCAACCCGCGCTCGCTGGTCAGCGCCAGTTGGGGCCTGCCGTTGTTTCTGCTGTTGATGAGTCTTGCCGTACCGCTGATTCTCTGGGCCGGGCTGAAACTCGGCGCCACCACCGATCCGGAATATTTCACCCTTGGTATCGGCATTGCCGCCAACAGCAAACCGCTGGCCTTGCTCGCCTACGTCGGTGGCCTGTCCGCCGCCAGTGGCCTGATCATCGTCACCACCCTGGCCTTGTCGGGCATGGCGCTGAACCATCTGGTGCTGCCGCTTTATCAACCGCCGGCCGAAGGCAATATCTACCGCTGGCTGAAATGGACCCGCCGGGCGCTGATCGTGGCGATCATCATGGCCGGCTTCGGCTTCTACCTGATGCTCGGCGTCGAACAGGATCTGGCCAACCTCGGCATCGTCGCGTTCGTGGCGACCCTGCAATTTCTGCCCGGGGTGTTGTCGGTGTTGTACTGGCCGACCGCCAACCGCCGCGGCTTCATTGCCGGTCTGCTGGCGGGGATCACGGTCTGGGTGGTGACCATGTTGCTGCCGCTGGTCGGCAATCTGCAGGGTTTCTATATCCCGCTGCTGAACATGATCTACGTGCTCGACGACACCAGTTGGCACATGGCGGCCATCGCCTCGCTGGCGGCCAACGTGCTGATGTTCACCCTGATCTCACTGTTCACCAACGCAAGCCCGGAAGAAGCCAGCGCCGCCGAAGCCTGTGCGGTGGACAACGTGCGCCGCCCGCAACGCCGCGAACTGCACGCCGCCTCGCCGCAGGAGTTCGCCACGCAGCTGGCCAAGCCGCTGGGTGCCAAGGCTGCGCAGAAAGAGGTCGAGCAAGCCTTGCGCGATCTGTATCTGCCCTTCGACGAACGCCGGCCTTACGCCTTGCGCCGTTTGCGCGACCGCATCGAGGCCAACCTGTCCGGCCTGATGGGCCCGAGCGTTGCGCAGGATATGGTGGAAACCTTCCTGCCTTACAAGGCGGGCGGCGAAAACTATGTCACCGAAGACATCCACTTCATTGAAAGCCGTCTCGAGGATTATCACTCGCGCCTCACAGGGCTGGCCGCCGAGCTCGACGCCCTGCGCCGCTACCACCGCCAGACCTTGCAGGAACTGCCGATGGGCGTTTGCTCGCTGGCCAAGGATCAGGAGATCCTGATGTGGAACAAGGCGATGGAAGAGCTTACCGGCATCGCCGCGCAGCGAGTGGTCGGTTCTCGCTTGAGCACCATTGCCAACCCGTGGAAAGAACTGCTGCAAGGCTTCATCAACCTGCCCGACGAGCATTTGCACAAACAGCATCTGGCCCTCGATGGTCAGACCCGCTGGCTGAACCTGCACAAAGCGGCGATCGACGAGCCGTTGGCCCCGGGTAACAGTGGTCTGGTGCTACTGGTCGAGGATCTGACCGAAACGCAGATGCTCGAAGACAAACTGGTGCATTCCGAACGGCTGGCCAGCATCGGCCGACTCGCAGCGGGTGTGGCCCACGAAATAGGCAACCCGATTACCGGCATCGCCTGCCTGGCGCAGAACCTGCGCGAAGAGCGCGAAGACGACGGCGAGCTGACGGAAATCAGCGGGCAGATTCTCGAGCAGACCAAACGCGTCTCGCGCATCGTCCAGTCGCTGATGAGCTTCGCCCATGCCGGCAGTCATCAGCACAACGACGAACCGGTGTGTCTGGCCGAAGTCGCGCAGGACGCCATCGGCCTGCTGGCGCTGAACCGACGCAATTTCGAAGTGCAGTTCTACAACCTGTGCGATCCCGACCATTGGGTCGAAGGCGACCCGCAACGGCTTGCCCAGGTGCTGATCAATCTGCTCTCCAACGCTCGCGACGCCTCGCCGCCGCACAGTGCGGTACGGGTCAAGAGCGAAGCCGGCGAACACACGGTCGATCTGATCGTCGAAGACGAAGGCAGTGGCATTCCGTCGAGCATCATGGACCGATTGTTCGAACCTTTCTTCACCACCAAGGATCCGGGTGAAGGCACCGGTCTGGGCCTTGCACTGGTCTATTCCATCGTTGAAGAGCATTATGGACAAATCACCATCGACAGCCCGGCTGATGTACAAAGCCAACGCGGCACCCGTATCCGGGTGACCTTACCGCGTCATGTCGAAGCGACGTCCGCTGTGAACTGAGACCGTCGAGAGTATCGAATCAATGCCGCACATTTTGATCGTCGAAGACGAAACCATTATCCGCTCCGCCTTGCGCCGCCTGCTGGAACGCAACCAGTACCAGGTCAGCGAAGCCGGATCAGTGCAGGAAGCACAAGAACGCTTCACCATTCCTACGTTCGATCTGATCGTCAGCGACCTGCGCCTGCCGGGCGCTCCGGGCACCGAGCTGATCAAGCTCGGCCAGGGCACACCGGTGCTGATCATGACCAGTTACGCCAGCCTGCGCTCGGCGGTCGACTCGATGAAAATGGGCGCGGTCGATTACATCGCCAAGCCGTTCGACCACGATGAAATGCTCCAGGCGGTTGCGCGGATCCTGCGCGATCGCCAGTCGGCGCCGGCTGCCGGAGAAGCTACGGCGAGCAAGCCTGCCGCTGGCAATGGCAAAGCCGCTGTGGATAACAGCAATGGTGAAATTGGCATCATCGGCTCCTGCCCACCGATGCAGGACCTGTACAGTAAGATCCGCAAAGTGGCGCCAACCGACTCCAACGTGTTGATTCAGGGTGAGTCCGGTACCGGTAAAGAACTGGTGGCCCGTGCCCTGCACAATCTGTCGAAACGCGCCAAGGCGCCGATGATTTCGGTGAACTGCGCGGCGATTCCGGAAAGCCTGATCGAATCAGAACTGTTCGGCCACGAGAAAGGCGCGTTCACCGGCGCCAGCGCCGGTCGTGCCGGTCTGGTCGAAGCGGCGGATGGCGGCACCTTGTTTCTCGATGAGATCGGCGAACTGCCCCTCGAAGCCCAGGCTCGCTTGCTGCGGGTTCTGCAGGAGGGCGAAATTCGCCGCGTAGGTTCGGTGCAGTCACAGAAAGTCGATGTGCGCCTGATCGCTGCAACGCACCGAGATCTGAAGAGCCTGGCGAAAATCGGCCAGTTCCGTGAAGACCTTTATTACCGTCTGCACGTGATTGCCCTGAAGCTGCCGCCGCTGCGCGAGCGTGGCGCCGACGTCAACGAAATCGCCAATGCCTTCCTCGCTCGCCAGAGCGCGCGGATCAATCGCACCGACCTGAAATTCGCTGCCGATGCCGAACAGGCGATCCGGCACTATTCCTGGCCGGGTAACGTGCGTGAGCTCGAGAACGCTGTCGAGCGCGCGGTGATTCTCAGCGAAAGCCCGGAGATCTCGGCCGACCTGCTGGGCATCGACATCGAGCTGAGCGATCTGGAAGACGACGAGTTCATCGGTCTGCCGCCGCAAACCGGCGGTAACGCCAGCAACAGCAGCCATGAGCCGACCGAGGATCTGTCGCTGGAGGATTACTTCCAGCACTTCGTCCTCGAGCATCAGGACCACATGACCGAGACCGAACTGGCACGCAAACTGGGCGTCAGCCGCAAATGCCTGTGGGAACGCCGCCAGCGTCTGGGCATTCCACGGCGCAAGACCGGGGTCGCCAGCGAGAGCTGAGCGTTACCCACCGCGTGCGCGGGTAACGCATGACAATGTGAAAAAACTGTTACCGCAGTCGATTCACGTAACAGAAGCCGGGGTTATCGGTAACGAAACCCCGGCTTTTTTTCGCCCCTGCAAAACGGTTATATCGACCTAACCCCTTGTTTTACTGGGCGAGACAAAAGTTGGCACGCACCCTGCTATATGTTTGGTACAAGAACAATAACAAGCAATGCACAAGACAATAAAAATAAGACGAATCGACTCACGCACAATAAAAACAAGACGGCGAGAGGCGCAGCTAACTGATTCTTTTGGAGAGGCGTTGTATTTGGGGCTTGCCCCACGACCAGGCCGAGAACAACAAAAACTGTCCTAAGACAGAGCCTGTACTGGTTGGATCGACAGATCACTGCAATTCAGCGACCAAAGCAATCCGTTTGCTCTTGGCTCCCGATTGGGAGGGTCA